>NZ_ALKF01000178.1:0-95333 GCF_000283315.1 Paenibacillus sp. OSY-SE
ATCCCATTTTCTCGGTTCTGAATAGATGCCTAAGCCGCAGCTGGCTTCTCGGGTTGAACCGGCTCCAGCTCATAATGAAACATTTTGACTTGGAATGCATCCAGCATCACCCGCAGCGGCACCCACGTCATTTTATTCTGCGAGACAAGATCAGCCTCATGTATTTGAATCGTCCCGTCTGGCATCGTCTGCGACAGCTGCCCCTGCTTCAAATCAAACTCAACGGCCGTCTGATTCCATTCGACGTTCACGCGGTCCGACTCCACATTCCAATTGACCGTCCCGTTCAGTTTCTCAACGAGCATGCGTAGCGGCACATACGTCTTATCTTCATAGCTCATGAACTGATCTGGCTCCAAGCGGATTTGACCTTGATCCGTCTCCACGGTGAACGTCATTGGATCCTTTGCCGCCACTAGAGTCTCGATAGGCTTAACGTTGTCTTGAATCCACGCAGTGCTCACCGGCGAACGCTTCCACCGCGCCGTGGAGCCAACGTGGAATTGAACTGGCTTCACTTCCGGCGACAGCACGTCGAAGGTGTAGCCTTTTGATTTGTAAAATGCAATGATGTCCGGCAGCGCCTTGACCGTCTCGTCATGCCCAACCCCATCATGCATCAGCACGACTGTCTCTGGCAGAAGCGCTCCCTTTTTGATCGCTTGCACGATTTCTCGGGCTGGTACGCCGCGGCGCTTCGAATCCGCACTGTCTACATGCCAATCGTAGACCAAGTACCCCGCTTTATCCATTAACTCAAAGTACTGCTTGTCGAAATTCATAATCGTGCCGCCCGGCGCTCGCACCAGTACCGGCTCGTAGCCTATGATTTTCTCTACGATTTGGCCTGTACGCTTGATTTGGTTCCAGAAATTGCGGAAATCGCTGTATAACGTCTTATACTCATGATTATAGCTATGATTGCCAATCGCATGTCCTTCCTTTACGATACGCTCCACCAGCTTTGGATTGCGCTCCGCCTGCTGTCCTAGCACGAAGAAAGTGCCCTTTATGTTTTCCTTGTCCAATATATCGAGAACATCTGAGGTATGTATGCTCGGTCCGTCATCAAACGTCAAATAGATTACCTTTTCTTGTTTCTTGGCCGGCGCTGCCGCTAGCGCTGTTTTACCGCCTCTCGGTAATACTGCAGCTTCTCCAGAAGGCTTGTCCGCCTTCGCCGTCCATGCCACGTTCACCGTTCCGGCGCTCTGTGCCGCGGTTTGCTCTATATCCGATGCCGCGCGTTCTTCCATCATCATTCGCTGTGAGGAAGCGTAAGCGACTTGTTCCATTTGGGATTTCCATCCAAAGGCTGTCCAGGTTCCTGCCAGGACGAGCAGCGCACATAGCGCCGCCAAAATGCGAAGCTCCATCTTACGATTGCGTTCGTTCATGTTCTTGCTCCTCCTCTTTTTCCATTCACACTATAATAATGGTATGATAATTGCTTCATTCAATCCAATGATGAGAGACTTCAGGGCTTAGTTCATAAGCCGTATTGCTAGATTATATGAACGGTACCCGAAAAAATGACTGGCAACTCATAGATTATGCCAGATAACGCATTCACACGCAGAAGACCCGATCGGATTCCGCCGGGTCTATCGTATTTGGAGAGAACATCTCCATCCCTATTCTATGCTTCCATGCGGATCTCTCCGGTCCGGCTTGTATCATAGCCTCGAATCGCCATCAATTCTTCCCGGTATGCAGCAGAACGGAGCACTTGCAGCAGAATGTCGATCCACGGCATATGTTCGGGCTGCTTCAGAACGACGAGATCAACCTGTTCCTGCATGAGTGGCACAAAATCAATACCGACTGCATAGGCAACCTTCTCAATGCCAACCCCGACATCCGCTTGTCCGCTCCCGACCTGTCCTGCGACCGCTAAATGCGTCGTCTCCTCGTTTCCATATCCGTGCAGCACTTCTCTCTTCAAGCCGTTGATCCGCAGCTGCTCATCCAGCAGCACGCGCGCGCCGGATCCCCGCTCCCGGTTCACCAGCATAATGCCTGGCTTGGCCACATCGGTCCATGAAGCAATCCCCTTCGGATTGCCGGGTTGGACATATAATCCCGCCGAACGTGCGGCCACATGAATGACCATATAGGGAAGACCGACTAATAATTTGCGTATATAAGGAAGATTGTACTCCCCCGTATCGCCGTCGAACAGATGCGTACTCACGATATGAGCATCGCCGTGAAAGAGCGCGATCAAGCCTTCCATGCTGCCGACGAACGAACGCAGCGGGCGAATCGATTTATTCTCTCGCTCCAAATGTTTGGACAATAATTCAAGACATGCATCATGTCCGGTAATGACAAGTTGAGATGACGGCAAGGGAGCCGCCGCCCTTTGGCTGATAAGCCGCGATTCTGACAGTGCTTCTCCGTAATAAGCCGTTGCTTCGTAACGTTGCCCGCGCTGCTTGTATGCTTCCAGCTCAACGCCGTCGACCCTCATTTGCTTGCCGACGCGGTATGCGCGAAGTTCGCCTTTTTTGATCAAATCATAAACGGTCAACTTGGATACTTTGAGCATTTGTGCGATCTCATGGACCGTATAGGACATGGAATGGGGCATTGCGAACCTCCTTGGTATGCGCTTTCTTCGATCATACGATCGGATCGGCCACTTGACAAGGCAGGCCGTGATCGCCTTGTCACAAAAATGTTAGACATCACCACTTATAACTTGTTATAACTATTTATAATGAAACATAAAGTTATGCTGCGTTTGGAAATGAATGATTGCACAACAAACTGGTTTCACCGATTTTGCACTTTGCTATTATAAACGAATATGTTTGCAGGCTGAATTAGGCAAAATAAAGGTGAGCTTATCCCATTCCTTAGACAGGGGAATTGTGTATTCATCCAACTGAACGGTACATACAGGGAGGAATTAACGATGTTGAAGAAGAAGCGCCTGCAACCATACCGAATGAAAACGCACCTTGGAATGATGCTCATCCTCATGCTGTCCCTCGTCGCTCTCTTGGGGGGCGGCTGCAGCGCCAACACAGGAGTTGGAGCCAATGGGAACACGGACACGCAACCGCCCGAGGTCCAATTGACCGTCTCCGCGGCCGCCAGTCTGCAGGATGCGCTGGCAGAACTGAAGCAATCCTATGAGAAAGACCATCCGAATGTAAAGGTCCTAATTAACTTCGGTGCTTCTGGCACACTGCAGAAGCAGATTGAACAGGGCGCACCGACAGATTTATTCATCTCCGCAGGCAAGAAGCAAATGGACGAGCTGCTGCAAAACGGCTTGATCGATGACAAGTGGCAGCGCCCCTTGCTGAAGAACGATCTCGTCGTCATCGTACCGAACAATCAAGTAGCGGAGTGGACGGGATTGGAGCCGCTCGGCACGGAGCAAGTAAAGCGGATCGCTATTGGGGCGCCAGAGAGCGTGCCCGCTGGAAGCTATGCGCAAGAAGTGCTGAAAAAAGCGAAGTTATGGGAGCCGTTGGCCGACAAATTCGTCTTAACGAAGGATGTTCGCCAAGTGCTCTCCTACGTGGAAACGGGGAATGTCGATGCCGGGTTCGTCTATCGTACGGATGCGATTACCGCCAATAAAGCGCTCATCGCCTATACGGTCGACTCCTCTATGCATAAGCCGATCGTCTACCCGATGGGTATTGTAAAGGCTACATCTCATCCGACAGAAGCGCAGGAATGGTATCAATACTTGTCTGGCGAGGAAGCAAGTCACATTTTTGAGCGCTATGGCTTCCATCTTGCCGATTAATTTTCCACACGAAAGGAGGAGGAAAGGTGTCTTTCTGGAGTCCAGTACTGCTCTCTCTGCAAATTACGATCGTATCCAGCCTCATCGTAATGGGGCTTGGCATCACCGTTGCCTGGTTACTGAAAGGCCGCAGCTTTCGCGGCAAGACACTGGTCGAAACGGCCTTTATGCTTCCGCTCGTCCTCCCTCCTACCGTGGTGGGCTTCATCCTGCTCGTTCTTCTCGGCAGACGGAGCCGCTTAGGCGAATGGGCTGAGGCGTGGCTCGGCCATCCGCTCGTCTTTCACTGGTCGGGCGGGGTCATCGCAGCCATCGTCGTCTCTTTCCCGCTCGTCTACCAGTCGCTCAAGGTCGGCTTCGCCTCGGTCGATACCGAGCTGGAGCAGGCGGGACGGGCAGAAGGCGCTGGCGAATGGCAAGTATTCCGCTATATTACGCTTCCACTCGCCTCGCGTTCCATCGTGACCGCCTTCATCCTCGGCTTTGCGCGCGGGCTCGGTGAATTCGGAGCGACGCTGATGGTTGCCGGCAATATTCCGGGCATCACGCAGACCGTGCCCACCGCCATTTATTTTGCCGTGGACGCTGGCAATACGACGCTCGCTTGGGCATGGTCTGGCTGTATGATCGCCATCTCCTTCCTCCTCCTCTTTGTCGCCAATCAAGGGCAGAGGGACGCCGGCACTCGCAGTACGCGGTGACGACAGTCGGCTATTGCTGTGTATAACAGTTCCATATTCCTTAATATTGTTTTTTTCTCATCCCGCAAAAAATAACTATTGCGTTTCCCCCTCAAAGTTTGGTATTATATTCCTCGCTCTCTCTACGCGCATTTCACCCTGCATCGAAGTGTCGGCTTGCCGAAATTCATGATGATGACGGAGGTGTTGAATGCTTTTTTTAACGTTGGCCCGCAAAATGTATCTCAGCAACTTGCAGTACCGCAGTGCACATCTCGTGCACAACATCGCAAGCGCTCTGTTCGGCCTCATTTACGTATCGGTCTGGACAGGCATCGGCGAAGGCCGTTCGCTTGGCGAATACGGATTGAATGGCATAATCAGCTATGTCGCGTTCAATCAGGCGAGCTTATGGATCGCCGCCTTTCTCAACAACGGACTCGGCATGGAGCAGTCCGTGCGAACTGGGCAGATTGCCCTCGATCTCGTCCGTCCCGTTCATCTGTTCTATCAGCTCATGAGCAAGGAATGGGGGCAGATAGCCTACCAGTTCGTGTACAAGTTTCTTCCGATTTACGCGCTTTATTTCTTCGTATTGCCGCTTCACGTCCCCTCATCCGTTATCACTTACGTGTGGACCGCTGTAGCTTTGACGCTTGCCGCGTACATTTCCATCTGCTTGAACTATATCATCGGGGCCGCCGCGCTGTGGACGACCGAATCCCGCTGGCTGTACTGGGTCAACTATGCGTTCAGCATGCTGTTGTCCGGCTTTCTCATCCCGATTGAATGGCTCCCGCCGTGGCTCGCCGCGATTAGCCGCGCGTCGTTCTATCCATTTCTGCATTATGTGCCGACTCGAATTTACTTGGGCATGGAGTCTCCATCTGCGCTCGCCGGGTCGCTCTTCTGGTGCGCTCTATTCACTGTCGTATGTCTCGCCGTTACCGGGATGATGCGGCGCAAAGTGGAGGTGCAGGGCGGATGAAATGGATTCACATGTACGCTCTTCTCGTACGCGCAAGCATACGCAGCCGGATGCAATATAAGTTCAACTTCTGGTTCTCGAGCATCATGGCTGCGATTATTAATGTCGTCGAATTTCTCATGCTGGCGGTCATACTGCTTAAGTTCGGCCATATCAAAGGCTGGAGCTTGGCGGAAGCCGGATATTTGTATGCCGTGCTGTCTTTGTCCAAGGCACTGTACCGGATGTTCGCCTCCGATGTGCATCATTTGGAAAAGTATCTGGTCACCGGCAGCCTGGACAGCCTGCTGCTGCGTCCCGTCCCAGTTCTGCTCGCGCTTATGTCGCAAAATTTCTCGATCAAGTTCGGCGAGCTCATTCAAGGCATCGCCATTCTTGCCTTTAGCATGGGAACCATGATGCAGACCGGCCAGATCACCTGGACCGCACTGCCCCTCACCGTCATCGTCATCCTGTCGGGATCGGTGCTGCTGTTCGCCATTGGCTTGCTTACGGCAACGGCTGGATTCTGGATTACCCGGATTGAAGAGCTGCAGAACATTACCGAAGATGCGGCACGGACAGCGGCGCAGTATCCGATGAGCATATATCCGAAATGGCTGCAGGGATTGCTTATTAGCGTCATTCCGGTCGGGTTCGCCAATTATATGCCTTCGTTGTACATTCTGCGGCACGAAGCCGGGATCTGGCTGGTCGGCTTATCCATTCTGGTCGCGCTGGCGTTGTTCACAATCGCCTTGCGGGCATGGAAGATTGGACTCGCGCGATACCAGAGCACGGGCAGTTGACCGGTTGTTCGGCCAATGGAAACAAGATGACACACGCACAACCAAGACGATGAGGGCCGCCAACGCGGCAGGAGGAGATACTTCCATGATTACTGTAACTGAATTGCATAAGCAGTTCCGTCGAGCGGCGCCGAAGGAAGGGCCGTTCAAAGGGCTGCGTTCCCTGTTCTCCCGAGACTATCAGGTGAAGGAAGCAGTATGCGGCATCAGCTTCCAGATTGAACCCGGCGAATTCGTCGGCTACATCGGCCCGAACGGCGCCGGCAAATCGACGACAATCAAAATGCTGTCCGGCATTCTCCACCCAACCTCGGGGGAAGTGCGCATCTTCGGCCACAGTCCGCACCAGAAGCGCCGGCTGGTGACGAAGCGGCTTGGCGTCCTATTCGGACAGCGGACACAGCTGTGGTGGGATCTGCCGACCCGCGATTCCTACGACATTCTTGCCGCCATGTACGGGATGGACGCGGCGAAGAAGCGAACACGGCTCGGGCAACTGCGGGAGCTGCTTGCTCTGGACGAATTCCTCGACACCCCTGTCCGGCAGTTGTCGCTCGGGCAACGGATGCGGGCCGACATCGCCGCAGCACTTCTGCACGATCCAGACATTCTATTCCTGGATGAGCCGACCATCGGGCTGGACGTCATTGCGAAGCGGAACATTCGCCAGTTTCTTAAAGATATCAACCTCAATCTGGGTAAAACGATTATGCTGACGACACACGATATGGACGACATCGAGCAGTTGTGCAGCCGGGTCATCGTCATTAACCACGGCCGCCTCGGCTTCGACGGCACGATTGACGATCTCCGCCGGAGGATTGGGCTCCCTACTATTATCCGCGTCACGTACAACAAGGCGGAAAGCATGGAGCATGAGGTTCCTGCTCCGCTTCGTTGCCACAGCCGTGCCGGACGCACGCTGACCGTCGAATGCAACCGCGAACAATTAAGCGCGATGGAAGCGCTGCGCTTGCTGGAGCAGTTCGGGGAGCTGGAGGACGTTCATATGGAGGAGCCTAATTTCGAGGATATTATTCATCGGGTGTATTAAGATAGAAAAAGAGCCGGGGAGAAGCAGGAAAACATGTCCTGACTCTCGCTCGGCTCCTTTATTAAAGCTTCGGCCTAAGCAACAACCGTTCCGTCTATTCCGTCACAATGTCATGTATCAGTACAGGCGTCTCCGCATGGCTGCCAATGCGGATGTTCGCGTAAATCTTCTCGATAACATCGTCCACGCTTTCCCGATTCGCATGAATGGTCACCAGTGACTCTCCGGCTTTGACCTTGTCTCCGATTTTCTTGTTCAGCATCAATCCTACAGCCAGATCGATTTCGGATTCCTTGGTAGCGCGTCCCGCTCCGAGAAGCATGGCTGCGGTTCCGATTTCATCTGCCACGATTTCGGCGACCATGCCGTCTTCCTTCGCTGGCACTTCTATGATATAGGCTGCTTTTGGCAATTTGTCCGGGTCATCTACTACGGAAAAATCTCCGCCCTGATTGGCAATAAACTCTTTGAATTTCTCCAGCGCTTTACCGTTATGGATGACTTCTTTCAGCTTCTCTTCGGCTTCTTCCAGTGAATCTGCTTTGCCGGCGAGATAGACCATCTGTCTTCCGAGCGCGAAGCACAGCTCCTCCAGATCCTTCGGCCCGTGACCTCGGAGCGTATCAATGGCCTCTTTCACTTCCAAGGAATTGCCGATCGCGCTGCCGAGCGGCTGACTCATATCGGATATGACTGCCATCGTCTTGCGTCCGACTTTGTTGCCGATGCTGACCATGGCATGGGCCAGCTCTTTGGCATCTTCAGCGGTTTTCATGAACGCGCCTGCGCCGGTCTTCACATCCAGCACGATGGCATCGGATCCTGCCGCGATTTTTTTGCTCATGATCGAGCTCGCAATAAGTGTAATCGAATTTACGGTTGCCGTAACGTCGCGCAATGCATACAGCTTTTTGTCGGCTGGCGTGAGATTGCCAGTTTGTCCGATAACAGCGATTTTATGCTCATTTACCAAGTTCACGAATTCGTCTTTGCTGATCTCTACGTGGAATCCTTCAATGGCTTCCAATTTATCAATCGTCCCGCCGGTATGGCCGAGCCCGCGTCCGGACATCTTCGCCACCGGAATATCCAAAGCAGCTACAAGCGGAGCCAATACCAGAGTGGTCGTATCGCCTACGCCTCCGGTGGAGTGCTTATCTACCTTGATGCCTTGTATCGCCGACAGGTCGATAGTGTCTCCGGAATGAACCATGGCCATGGTCAAATCGGCCCGTTCACGCTCGTTCATATCCTGAAAATAGATGGCCATTGCCAAGGCGCTGACTTGATAATCCGGAATGTCGCCTTTTGTATATCCATCAATAATGAAATTGATTTCTTCAGTTGTCAGTTCCTTGCCGTCCCGCTTCTTCGCAATCAAATCCACCATTCTCATCGTCTTTTCTCCTCACTGTATGCATTGAAGTCATTTTGCAAAAGCATATTTTGCAAAATGCTGGTTGGACAAATCCCATCTTGGGATGCTTCGTGATCAAAAGGGGAACCTCTTAAAGGGAAATCGCGGTCTCAAGAGCCACTTCCATCATATCGCCAAAGGTTGTTTGCCGCTCCGCTGCCGTCGTTTCCTCCCCGGTAAGCAAATGATCGCTCACAGTCAAAATGGTCAACGCGTTTACACTGTATTTGGCGGCAAGCGTATACAAGGCAGTCGTTTCCATCTCTACACCAAGCACGCCGTAATCCATCAGCTTCTGTACGACGGACTTATCGTCGCGGTAGAACATATCCGAGCTGAAAATGTTGCCGACATGCAGCTTCAACCCTTTGGATATCCCACGTTCATATGCCGCTAGCAGCAGCGGAAAGCTGGCAATCGGCGAGTAATCATACCCATTGAAAACATGGCGGTTCATGCTGGAATCCGTACAGGAAGCCTGGGCGAGAACCACATCACGCACCTGAACATGCTTCTGCATGGCGCCGCACGTTCCTACGCGAATCAAGTTTTTGACGCCGTATTCGTTAATCAGCTCATTCACGTAAATGCTTGTCGTGGGAATCCCCATCCCAGTACCTTGAACCGATACGCGCTTCCCTTGATATGTTCCCGTAAAACCGAGCATACCGCGAACGTCATTGTAGCAGGCAGCCTCCTCCAAGTAAGTTTCAGCGATATACTTTGCCCGCAGCGGATCTCCCGGCAGCAAAATCGTGTCGGCTATGTCTCCTTGCTTCGCTCCAATGTGCACACTCATGATCGATTCCTCCAAGTAGGTTTATTGCAAATTCGTCAAAAAGCTGGTGCCATACTCTGGCATTGCGACCCCAAAATTGTCGGCTATCGTGGCGCCGATATCGGCGAACGTTCTACGAAGCGGCAGCTCTGTCCCCTCCGCCACAATGCGCGGGGAATAGGCTAACATCGGCACATATTCCCGAGTGTGGTCCGTGCCCTTATACGTCGGATCGTTGCCATGATCGGCGGTGATGATCAAGAGATCATCCTTCGTCATTTTGGCGTATACTTCCGGCAAACGCGCATCGAATTCCTCCAACGCTTGACCATACCCGTGCGCATCTCGCCGATGGCCATACAGCGCATCGAAGTCGACAAGATTCAGAAAGCTGAGACCGGTGAACGGCTCATCGAGCGCTTCAATCAGCTTATCCATCCCGTCCATATTGGAAACGGTTCTTACCGCTTTTGTAATCCCTTCGCCATCAAAAATATCGGAGATTTTCCCCAAAGCGATGACATCATAGCCTTTATCCTTCAGCTCATTCATTGTCGTGCGTCCAAACGGCTTAAGCGCATAATCATGGCGATTGGGCGTCCGGGTGAACTTTCCGGGTTCGCCTACAAATGGACGAGCAATGATTCGGCCGAGCATATAAGGATCATCCAGCGTTATTTCCCGGCAGAATGTACAGATATTATACAGCTCATTCAAGGACACGACCTGCTCGTGAGCCGCGATTTGCAGCACCGAATCGGCAGAAGTGTAGATGATAAGAGCACCGGTCCTCATATGCTCTTCCCCGAGCTCATCGATGATTTCAGTGCCGCTGGCCGCCTTGTTGCCGATGACCTTGCGGCCTGTCTTCGCTTCTATCCGTTGAATGAGTTCATCCGGGAATCCATCCGGAAATACACGGAACGGCGTATCGATATGCAATCCCATCATTTCCCAATGACCGGTCATGGTATCTTTTCCACTGGAGGCTTCCTGCATTTTGCAATAGTAAGCAAGCGGTTGGTCTGCTTCAGGCACGCCTTGGATGTTGCGGATGTTGGACAAGCCCAGTCTTGCCATATTCGGCATGTTCAGCCCCCCGCGTTCGCTCGCGATATGGCCAAGCGTGTCAGCGCCGATATCATCGAATTGGGCGGCATCCGGGGCCTCTCCAATGCCTACCGAGTCCATCACAATGAGGTGAATGCGTTTAAATGAATCCATGTCTTCTCCTCTCCTTCCTCATTTTATTATAGGAACAAACCGGCAATCGTTGCAGACAATACGCTGACCAGCGTGGCGCCATACAGCAATCTGAGGCCGAAGCGGGCAACCACGTTGCCTTGCTTCTCATGCAATCCTTTCACGGCGCCGGAAATAATGCCAATGGACGAGAAGTTGGCGAACGAGACCAGGAAAACGGATACAATACCCGTCGCCCGCTCAGACAGAACGGCTTGCTTGGACAGATCCAGCATCGCCACGAATTCGTTGGCTACCATCTTCGTCGCCATAATGCTGCCTGCATCTACCGCTTCTTTCCAAGGCACGCCCATCAAAAACGCAAACGGCGCAAAAATATATCCCAGCAGTTGTTGGAATGTAATGCCGAACAATCCGTCAAACAGGCCGTTGACCAGCGCGATCAACGCTACAAAACCAATCAGCATCGCAGCCACCGTAATGGCTACCTTGAAGCCGTCCATAATGTATTCGCCAAGCATTTCGAAGAAGGACTGCTTGTGTTCCTCCTGAACCTCCAATATGTCTTCTTCTTTCGACACTTTGTAAGGGTTAAGGACGGAAGCAATAATGAACCCGCCGAACAGGTTCAACACGAGCGCCGTGACGACATATTTTGGACTGATCATCAGCATGTACGCGCCGACGATCGACATCGACACGGTAGACATCGCAGAAGCGCACAAAGTATACAAACGATGCTCCGGCAGCAAGCCAATTTGCTTCTTCACGGAAATGAATACTTCAGATTGCCCCAAGATCGCGGATGCCACCGCATTGTACGATTCCAGCTTGCCCATGCCGTTCACCTTGCTCAACACTAGTCCAATATATTTAATGATAAACGGCAAAATCTTCGTGTATTGCAAAATGCCTATCAGCGCGGAAATGAATATGATCGGCAGCAGCACCATCAAGAAAAACGGAGCCTGCCCTTCGTTCGCGATACCGCCGAAGACAAAGTTCACTCCATCTGCCGCATAGGCGAGCAACGACTCAAACACGGAAGAAAATCCCTTGATTAGAAGCTCGCCCACACTCGTATTCAACAAAATGAATGCCAATATCACTTGCAGAATAACCATTTGCACCAGCGGACGATAGCGAATATTGCGTTTATCGTTGCTGGCGGCGTATGTGAGCCCGAAAACGATCAATACGCCCAAAATAGCGATTACATATTTCATTCGTACTTCCCCCCATGCTTGAGCATGTGCAGATTAAATTGACTTGCGAAAAACTTGCGCAGGCAACATATTAAACGCTTACATTTGAACGAAAAAAAGGAAATCTTGCTGATTCGATTAATCAGTGTCCATATCTCCCGCCTGAAAAGCTCCCGGCAGCAAACGCTCCATCGTCCATTCCTCGGTGTTGCCATGAAGATTGGTTAAATATATTTTCGTCTGACTGTCGCAGAATTCGGCCAGCACCTGCCGGCAAGCGCCGCATGGAGATACCGGACCTTCCGTATCCGCCACCACGGCAATGGCTTCAATCTTGCTCTCTCCCTCGGAGACGGCCTTGAAGATCGCGGTTCGTTCGGCACAATTGGTTAAGCCGTAGGACGCGTTCTCCACGTTGCAGCCACGGTACACTTTTCCTCCTGCCAGCACTGCGGCGCCGACCTGAAAGCGGGAATAAGGGGAATAGGCCTGCTTGCGCGCTTCAATCGCTTCTTGAATCAACTGTTCTTTCATGCGACATATCCTCCTCTAGTAGGGGTGTTTCAAAAGTCCCTAACGGACTTCTGAAACACGCTCTTATATAGATTAATAAGAAGATGACGACTGATCGCCCTCCATGATGTGAACGCCGGAACTGGCACCGATGCGCGTTGCTCCTGCTTCAATCATGCCGTTCATGTCTTCCAAGCTCCGGACTCCGCCAGAAGCTTTAACACCTGCACGTTGTCCGACGGTGCTGCGCATCAAAGCAACATCTTCGCGAGTCGCTCCGCCTGTAGAAAAGCCGGTGGATGTCTTAACAAAGTCAGCGCCCGCTTTTACAGCTAATTCACAAGCTCGCACCTTCTCCTCATCGGTGAGCAGGCAAGCTTCAATGATAACTTTTACGAGCGCTTTGCCTGAAGCCGCTTCCACAACTGCCTTAATGTCCTTCTCAACCAGTTCGTAATCCTGTGCTTTCAAAGCGCCAATGTTAATAACCATGTCCACTTCGTTTGCCCCATTGGCAATCGCATCTTTCGTCTCATAAGCTTTGACTGCGGAAGTGGCGGCACCCAGCGGAAAACCGATAACGGTACATACGTTGACCTGCGTGCCTGCTAGCTGCTCTGCCGAGTAAGCCACCCATGCCGGGTTGACACAGACCGAAGCGAACTGATATTGCTTCGCTTCTTCCGTAAGCTTGGCGATGTCCTCTTTCGTGGCGTCCGCCCGCAGAAGCGTATGATCAATAATTCCTGCTATGCTCATGCTCTACACTCCTTACCTACTCTATTTTCATACCTGTTTATGGTGAACTATATTGATTTCATGCACATCATAACACAGGTATTGAACATATGTAAATGGTAGTTTGAAATTTTGTTCAAGGTCGAATAAAGAGGAGATACTCACTCCATTCGGCGCTTCCGATCACTCTCCCCTTCGGTCAGTAACAATGGTTCCCGCATTTCCATACGCTAGACTATTTTATCTAATTGGTGAATATTACTGCATTTTCTGAGAAGAACGGTTACGGAATACATATCACCGACAGCCCACCTGCGGAGAGATGCCTTTCTGAATGAGAGGGAGAGTGGAGAGAAGCACATGGCAGCGTATCGTTATTTCTGGAAACAAAAAACCCCTTAGATATAGCTCGTCACTGAGAGGCTGATCTCAATGTCTATTCTAAGGGGTGCAATCCCTGCTGCGGCAGGGTGATTATTTTAACAACGCTTGCGCGGTGAATTGGTCAGTCACTAATATATTGGCATATTTGCCGATCAGGGCGGCCCTGATCGATTCGATTTTCCGTTGCCCTCCGGCAACAAGAATCGATTTTTCCTTATCGCGCAGCTCCGCAAGGTCGATGCCTACCGTACGATTATTGATTTCTTCACTGCACATGTTCCCTTTCTCGTCAAAGAAACGGGAGCATATATCGCCTGCACCACTGCTTTGGAGCAGTTTTTGCTCTTCTTTGCTGAAGTAGCCGAGCCGGAACAGAAGGGCATCGTCTTTAACCGTTCCTACGGTGAAGACAGCAATATTCGCCTGTTTACCCAGTTGAATAATACGATGAATATGCCGGTCTTGCTCCACCATCTGTTTGAGAGCGATGCTGTCGAATATGACGGGCAGCGGCAAATAACGGGCAATGGTTTGGAACGCCGCGGCGAATAAATTCACCGTTTCAGCCGCGTACGTATTGACGTGGGAGTGACTTACGCCGCCCTTTAATTGAACGACCTCCACGCCTCGCACCTGCTTTTGCTGCAGCTGAAGCGCCACTGCATGCATCGTCCTCCCCCAGGTTACGCCGATAATATCCGCATCCTGAACCGTTTCATGCAAATAATCAGCCGCTTTCTTGCTGATATGCTTCTGAATTTCTTGATACTCGTTCAAAGGCGAATAGCACACAAGGACCGTATCCAAATTATATTTTTGCTTAACCTGCTCACCCAAAGCATCCAAATCTTCAAGTGGATCGACTATGTTGATACGCACATAGCCCTGTTCTTTGGCATGCTGCAATAATCGGGACACGGTCGGACGGGAGACACCGAGCCTTGTCGCAATTTCTAATTGACTATAATCAGAAAGGTAATAAAGTCTTGCTGCTTCAATGCTTAACCGCTGTTTCTCGTTATCCATGTTACAACCCACTTTTATTAGATGATTCATTCCATAAGTTCATGTTCAAAAAACAATATGAAAAATGCATGTCTAATTATACACTATAGGTGACTTTTTACATAACGGCGTTGCAAATAAGTTCGACAGGCCGACTAAACAGAGGAATTTTCTCTCCATGGTTTATCCGATGAATTCTAAGGGGTGCATGTCATAATAAGTGCAATTCTTTTCCGCGATGCACCGCCTCGAAGCGGCTCTTCACATTCATCTTGCGGTAAATATTGTTAATATGGGTTTTAATCGTAGCCACACTCACGGTTAGCTCGGCGGCAATCTCTTTGTTCGTCAGTTCACTCTCGATCAGCTGCAGCACTTTCAATTCCTGACCTGTCAGCAGGCTGCTCTTCAGCGTTTCGTCATCTCCATGCTCTTGCCGGAGGCACCCTATTAATTTTTTGACATATTCCAACCTGACACGGAACTTCTCTCCGCGCAAAAAACTTGTTTGCCGCATCCGCACGTACGCGGCCAGCAGCTCAAGCATCGGAGCCCCTTCATCCGTGAACGAGCGAATATAGCCTTCTTCTTCGGCAATTTCAAGCGCTTCCCCTAATTTATGCATCGCCGGCTGAACATTGCCTGCACAATAATATGCAACACTGTGCAGCGCCAACGTCCGCACTACATCACCTTGACGGCTGTGCTGTCTTGCCAGCTGATTCAGCTTCTCCAAGAGGAGAATGGCCTCTTCATATCGCCCCGACGCTACCCGCGTTTGTGCCAATACATAATATTCATAGATTTGGTTAAGAGAAAATTCATCTTCTAATTGATCTATCCCGCTTTCTTGAATCCATGCTTCCGCCTGCTTGATATCTCCTTGCGCCAAGGCGAGCCGCGCCAATTCGACCGATATTCGCTGAACTGCCTGCCCATGCTCCTGGACGGTATAACGGTTCTTAAGCTGCAGCATAATTTCCAGCGCCTGCGGGGCAGCTTCTCTCACCTGCAGAATCCGCGCCATCGTAAAGGCGGCATAGAGAGCAACCGGCACCGATTCCGCTTTTGTCTTGAGCGCTAGCGCCGCCCAATGCTCTGCTTCGTCCAGACGGTTCCATTCATACAGCAGGTGACTGTAATTTTCATAGGATACGGCTGCAAAGGCGCTATGTTGCTTCTTCTCCCATACTTCAATAGAACGCAATATGATTTGTTCCGCCACACGCAAGCTTCCGATATGGGCAATCAAATTGTTATCTACTAAACCCAAGTCCAATTGATGAGTAATAAGATGCAGGATACCGCTGTTGCTCTCGGGAACCTCGTCGACACATTGCTCGAAATAGCGAAGCACCGCTGTAAAATCTCTTTGATGATGCGCCAGCATCATGCGAATTAACGATAGAGCGCTGCTTCTAAGCCGATGCTCTGCTTCGGATTCCACATTCCTGGCCTGCTGCAGAGAAGCCTCCATTACCTCGATTCGCTCTTCCGCTTCTGATAACCGTCCGTTGTACAACAGCAAGCATATGCAGAATAAATCGAGCTGGGGCGTCCGATTCAAAATTCGCGGCGGTATGGCAGAAAGCCACCGCAGCATCGTCTCCAGCTTCGATTGCGCAATCCGATCCCGAAGCCCCTCGATCATCCGCAAGGCATCTTCATACTGCTCGCCGAGCAAATAATGTTCTACTGCCTCCTCGGCCAGACCGTGCTCTTCCAGCCATTTCCCCGCTAGCGCATATAGTCTCGTTGCCTGTCCGGGAGATCGCTTCTTCAGCTGCGCCTGCAAAAAGTCTTGAAACAAATAATGATAGCGATACCAACCCCGTTCATCATCCAGCGGGATAACAAACAGGTGAGAACGTTCCAGTTCCTCCAGCTCCGTCTGTCCTCCTGCTTGTCCGGTAATCGCTTCGCATAGCGGCCCGGACATCCGGCTGCATATCGATGTATACAGTAAAAACTTTTTCGTGCGCTCCGGCTGATTGTCCAACACCTCCATGAGCAAAAACTCAGCCACATCGCGGTGTTGTCCAGAAAAATGACGAATAAACTCCTTATATTCCCGTTTCTCCCTCAAGGAAAGGGCAGCGAGTTGCATGCAGCCGATCCATCCTTCCGTCCGGGCGACCAGCATGTCCGCCTCGCGTCGGGCCAGCGGCAAGCTTAAACAATGTTGAAAGAAAGCCGCTCCCTCATCACCGGTAAAGCGCAGCTCTTGCATGCCAACCTTGTGCAATTCTCCTCGCAATCGAAGCTGGGGCAGTCGTAAAGGCGGTTCGTTACGGCTTCCGATGTAAATATGAATATATTCTGGTAAATGCCGCAATAGATACGACATCGAACGGTGGATCTGCTCATTTTCGATGACATGGTAATCATCAAGCACAATAACGAATGGGGCTGGCAGCTGAGTCAAAACGCGAATGACTTCTCCCATCCAGATGTGGGGATTGCGCGGATTGATCCGCGATGTCATTGCTTCCGCTTGGATACCGGACTCTTGATGCGCAGCGCCGACCGCCGCCATTATATATGACCAGAAACTTACCCAATCGTTCTCCTGCCGATCAAGCGTCACCCATGCCGCATGCTCATGACGGCTTGCCCAAGCGCCAAGCAGCGTCGATTTGCCGAACCCGGCCGGAGCCGTAACTACGGTCAATTTACAGTTCAAGCCCTCATCAAGAAGCTGCAGCAAGCGCTCACGCTCAACCAGCGGCAGCCTTGAACGCGGTGGATGTATTTTCGTGGATATCATCATCGTCGGTATCCCCTTTCCCATTTCCATTATCATTGTAGAGCAATAATGGAAAAAATTAAATAAATTTGGCGGGGGAATGCTGACAATGTCTCCTATTGGTTAGTCTGAGGTTGAGTCGAAGCAAGCATTTGCGGGGCTTCTAACCATGGCCCTGGTTAAGCCGGTGTAAGCGCCATTGGAAAATATACAGTCAAATGTACGGACTCAGCGGCTAAACGGCATGTAGACTGTAATTTGTCCAATGGATCGGGCTGTTTCTCAGCCATAGATGCGGATAGAGTGCCAAACCACTGGATGAAATCCAATGTAATCGACTTTAATGAGATGCACCCGGCTTATTCATTGGACGAAATCCAATGGATGAGACAAGTAGAGACGTCCCAACCTTCCACGTTGACATGTATGGCACAAAAAGTTGCATCCATAAGTAAAAAAGACAGCCATGTCATCCATGTCGGATGAGCCGGCTGCCTTTTCATATGGGCCTGACAGATAGACCAACCATATAATGGCCAACAGCACAGCACTGCCAGTCCCTTTCTTCAATCGTGCCGCAAAGCGTCTACCGGCTTCAAGGAAGCGGCTTTGTTAGCCGGAAAAATACCGAACAAAATGCCGATTGCCGCCGAAAACACAAAAGAGTAACTAATAATGTTCGCCTTGATTTCAGTTGCCATTTCAAAATAATGAGTCATGGCATAACAAGCGGCATAAGCCAGACCGATTCCGGCCAATCCGCCCATTCCGCTAATAATGACCGCCTCGATCAGAAATTGAACTAATATGTCCCGTTTCTTGGCGCCCAGAGATTTGCGAATGCCGATTTCACGCGTGCGTTCGGTTACCGACACGAGCATGATGTTCATAATCCCGATTCCGCCGATGACAAGCGAAATACAGGCAACGCCCGCCATCATCATCGACATCGTCTTGGATATGGAGCTCATCGTATCCTTGACATCCTGTTGATTAAAAACGTTGAAGCTGTCCGTATTGCCGCGGAACAATTCCGCCAGCTTCGCTTCAATCTGGCTTACGACCGCAGCCATCTTATCCTCCTCGGCCACCTTAACGCTGATGGAACGGATGCCTGCCGATTGGAACAGCCGCTGCGCCGTCGTAATCGGAATCAGCACCTTATCGTCGTTCGAGCCGCCAAGCGAGCTTCCCTTCGGCTCCAGCAGTCCCACTACCTTGAACCGGACGCCGTTAAGCAGCACTGTCTTGCCCGTCGGGTCCTCGGAGCCGAACAAGTCGGCAGCCGTATTGACGCCTAGCAGCGCCACTCTGGAATAGTTCGACACATCCAGCGGGACGATATAGCGGCCGCTCTGATGCTTGAAATCTTTGACCGTCTCATAGTCCGGCGTAATTCCTTCAACAGACACCGAGGCGGATTCCGTCGTGCCGTATTTTACGGCTGCATTCCCGGAGACAATCGGAGCGACTCCTTCGATATCCTCGATTCCGTCGGCCAAGTGAACCGCATCATCCAAGGATAATGTCGTCACGCTTCCGCGGCCCATTATGTTTACCGACAACATATTCGTGCCCAAGCTCTGCAACGATTTCTCCACTTCATTGGAAGAGCCTTGTCCCATTGCCACAAGCGAGATTACCGTGGCGACTCCGATCAAAATCCCTAGCATGGAAAGGAAGGTTCTAAGCTTGTTGGCCAGAATGCTGTGCCATGACATTCTGAACCCTTGCGACAGCTTCACGTCCATCCCCCCTTTCCTCGGTCAAGATGCCGTCATTCATGAATACGACTCTTTTGGCCCGCGCGGCTACTTCCAAGTCGTGGGTGATTAACACAATCGTATGCCCGGCGCTATTCAACTCCTCAATTAGTCCCAACACTTCCTTGCCGGTCCTCGTATCCAATGCGCCGGTCGGTTCATCCGCAAGCAGAATCGGCGGATGAGTGGCCAGTGCCCGAGCTATCGCAACCCGCTGCTGCTGTCCCCCTGAGAGCTCGCTCGGCCGATGGCCCATTCTGCCGTCCAAACCTACCTGCTGCAGCGCCTTGACTGCCGCTTCACGGCGCTCCTTGTTCGACAATCCCCGGTAAATGAGCGGCAACTCCACATTTTCAATAGCGCTCAGCTTCGGAAGAAGGTGAAAGCTTTGAAAGATGAAGCCGATTTTCCGATTGCGAACTTCCGCCAGCTTGTTATCGCTTAATCCGCTCACTTCCATACCGTCCAGCGTATAGCTCCCAGAGCTCGGCGTATCCAGACAGCCGATGACATTCATCAGCGTCGACTTGCCTGAGCCGGACGGACCGATAATCGCCACAAAATCGCCTTGGCGAATCTCCAGATTGACCCCGCGAAGAATGGTCACTTCCTCTGAACCCATTCTGTATGCTTTCCTCACGTCCCGGATCGAGATCAGGACATCACCACTGCCGGATGCTGCATGCTCTCTCATCGGCGGCTGCCTCCGCCGCCATTAGGAAACCCGCCACCCGAGAAGCTGCCGCCGCCAATGACGCCGCCTCCCATGCCTCTTATCTGCTGTCTTTGCTCGGTCGACCCGCCTGCCTTTCCTTGCGGCGCGGCAAGGATTACAGAGTCGCCTTCACTCAGGCCGGAAATGATTTCGGCATAGGAGTCATTGCTGATGCCAACGGTCACTTCTCTCAGCGTTCCGCCAGAAGCCTGGCCCATTCGCCGGATCGCGCCGTCATTATCCTGCCCGGCTGCAGCTCCATTGCCTGCGCTGCTTCCTGCCGCCCTATTGCCGGAATTGCCTCGGGCGCTGCTTCTATTGCTGCTTCCTGTATTGCCTCCTGCTGCATCTCCACCTCCATTCCCGCTGGCGGCACGGCCATCCATGCTGCCAGCGTCGCTTCCAGCGCCATCCGCCAGACCGCTTCCAGCCCTGCTGCCGCCTTCCCGCCCGGATTCTCTCCCTGCCGGCTCGGCTTGAGCGCCATCCGGCGCATCGCCCGCTCGTTCCAACGGCAGCTCTCCGGCGTTAGGCGCTGTGGCGGATGCCCCTCCGCCGCCAGGCACTCGGACGAAATGCTTGCCGCCCATGGCGACGACCGCCTCTACCGGGACAAGAACAACGTCCTGCTTCGCATTCGTAACAATTTCCGCTTGGCCGGACATGCCGGAGAGAACGCCTGCGGCGTTGGATAAGCCAATCTTTACCTCATAGGTCGCAACGCCGTTGGAGCTCTTGCCTTCATTGGCAATCGTATTGATTTTTCCTGTAAACACGTTGTCCGGGAATGCGTTCAGTGTCACTTCCGCCGTCTGTCCCGCCTTGATTTTCGGCACATCGAGTTCATCCGCCGACATGGTGAACTCCAGGTTGGTATAATCGACGATGACCGCCACGACGGTGTTCTCGTTCACATCGCCTCCGACTTCAATCTCGCTCGCCGTGACCGTGCCCGCAACCGGGGCGGCAACGTCATGGTTCTCCGCTTCTTCCTTCCGCAAGCTGGCGATCGTTGATTCATTTTGTTCTATCTCTAGCGTTAACGATTTTATATTGATTCTAATAGAGTCCCTGCTTTCCTCCGCCGCTTCTTTATACTGCTTCTGAAGCTGCTCCATCTGCAATTGCTGTTTCTTTAGGGAGAGCTCGGTTTGCTTGATCTTCTCGGAATTGTCCGTTTTTTTGAACTCAACGATCGTCTGTCCTTTCTTCACCTTGTCTCCGACCTTGAAGTTAATTTTGCTGACTGTCCCTTTATAAGCCGCTTTCACATTGCTCTCTTGTGCAACTCCGACCATTCCAGAACCGGACACTTTCGTTTCTATGCGCCCTCTGGTCGCCTGTACCGTTCGAGTTGGCACGGGGTCCGCCGACGATTGCTCCGTCTGCTGCCGCGTAAAATAGAATCCTGCAGCCGCCCCTGCTGCAATGACGATTCCTAATACGATCATCCACTTCCTCATCGCGTCAAGTCCACCTTTACCGGTTCTACAGAACAGCCCGCGACATGTCCGGGCTGTTCATTGTTCCCATCATACCTACCTTAGCTGAATGGATCCTTAAAGGTAACTGAGCACAAACTGAGCGTTAGCTGAGTAAATGCTGAAAACGTAAGGCCGTTCGGATACCGTTTGCTTTCCTTTGCACGATGGCATATTATATAAATAACTAATATAAGTGTCATTTAGGAGAAATAGTTCTTATTTGGGGCTGTATCAATATAGAGGCGCTAACGCGGGAATTGAATCATCCTGCCTAACATAAAAAAGTAATAGACCTCACCGCGTGAGGTCTATATGTACGAATCGATTTTATTCAAATTAGGTTTCCAGCACTTTATTTACAAATTTCACAGTACCGCCGCCTACTATTATCCTGATGTATAATATTGTAAACATTGGATTTTAGAGATGGAAGTGGTTTATGTTGAGAAATGCGCATATATCTTACACTATAATCGCCACCGTTGTGCTCGCTGTTATTCTACCAGTTAATATTTTCATTCAAGTTTTTATCGATGATCAGATGCTAAAGAATATCGCGTTTTCATGTATAATTCTTTATTTCTGCATACTTGTATTCATATTCAAGTTAAGAGACGATAGAACGCAGAAAGACGGCGTGGAAAAAGTGACGAAAGTTCACATTGCCCACGTTGTCATTTTAGGGATTAATTTTTTCATTCAAATTTTTGCCGGAGATAAGACAATTAAGGATATTTCCATGGCGTGCACATTTTTCTATTTCGCCATATTTGCAATCCTTTATCTGGTTAAGAGGAAATAAGCAGCTTAAAAATGAAGACTAGCATAAAACGATCCAAAGATTACATTGAGAGTAGAATAGTTATAGAGTCGCTGAGACGGGGATTAATGAATTGATTCGGCCTGATGAGGAAAAAAAATAGACCTCACCGCATGAGGTCTATATGTATGAGTCCATTTTATTCAAAGCAAGCGGAGTAGATAGCTCCCACACCGAAAAATCCTATTATAGCTTCTACAACTTCCTTTCCGGCAGTTTTGGCAGCATCCTGCACACCCATTTTTATAGCCTCCATAGTAGATAAGCCCATTCCTTTAGCGACTTTGTAGGTTTCCAACACTTTGTTCATAAACTTCACAGTACCGCCGGCTGCTTTCATGGCATCTTTTATTTTCGCAAGCTTTGCAGGCGCATAAACGAGAGATGCCAAGGCTACTACTACTGCAGACACGCACCCAATAGCCCCACTTGTTTCAAACTCGGAGATTTGAAACTCCGTATTCGTATTCAACCACTCAATGATCGCATCAGGACCGCTGTTAATGACGCTGTCAGGCATTCTTTCAATTGCATCGAGAACTCTTTCCGCTTGAACAAAGTTCGGATCGGCCAGCGAACTTTCTCCGCCAACAGGCGTACTTACATGACTGGCAGCTGCACTTGCCACACTTCCTAATGAAAAAACGGTGACAGCAATTGCGGTGACAAGCGACAGTGTCTTGACTCCAAAACGTATTGATTTTCAGGAACAGGAGTGGTTTTTATTGAAAAAACTAACAATACATTACATCATCCTCGCCGTCATCGTAGCAATTGCTGTTTTTACTCATTTTTTTATTCCCGATCAGCTCATTAAGGATATTGCTCTTTCGTGCGCAATTATATATTTCTGGATTTTGGTGCTCACATTAAAAATAATAGACGGGAGAAAGCAAACAGAGAGCGTGGAAAAATCAACAGAAGTTTACACTGGGTACGCAGTCGTTTTAGGATTTAATTTTTTCATTCAAATTTTTTCCGATGATAAGACAATGAAGAATACTTCTTTGGCGTTCGCATTTGTCTATTTCACCATATTTGCCATCATTTATTTAGTTAAAAGAAAATAAAATGCAGAAAGGCGATGAATAGAACCTATTGGATTATGTAGAGTAAAACAGGCTTGTCTATCTGTTCACTTGGACACAACATATAAATAATCGATATAAGTGCCATTCTGGGCTAATCGTATTTAGGGATGAATAAAAAAAAGCGCTTAGCCGGGAATTGTTATTGCAGACACCCCCTATAAAAAAGCCGCCTTTTCGCGGCTCATTGGGAAAATGTTCTTTATCACTCGCAGTGAAAATACCGGGAAGATTAACGGCCTGGAGCTACTCCCCGGCTAACCATGCGGCGAGCTCCTCCATTTGTGACAAAGTCGCAATCGGATCAAAATACCACGATTTCTCACTCTTCCAAATATATACACGATCGTTTTTGACCGCATCCAACGTTCCCCAGATCGGATCGGACTTCAAGTCCCCGTACGTACGCTTGTCTGAAGTGAAAATAATATAGTCGCCTGCAAATTCATGAATGACTTCCATTGATACTTCCACCGACTGCTGCTCCATTATTTCCGCCGCGTGTTTGACAGGAAGCTTACGACCGAGAGCCTGATAGACGGCTTGTCCGCCGCGGCCGAAGTTGTCGCCAAACACGCCTACCATTTTGCCCCAGTCTTCCATGATAGAAAATGTCGCCTCTGCCGGCACAACCTTGTCCAGCTTCGCCCGTGCGTCCGCAATCCGTTTGTCATAATCAGCCAGCCAAGCCTCCGCTTCCCGTTCTTTTCCCAGCACTTTGCCGAAGTAGGCTACTTCCTCATGCGCCGTTTTCAGATTGCCGAACGGAACGAGAATTGTCGGCGCGATTTTGCTGAATGAATCGTATGCCGGCTCATTGCCCGTAACGATCAGATCGGGCTGCAGCGCCACGATTTTCTCAAGCGAGATGGCTTCATATTCCCCGATATTTTCTACTCCTTCGAGCTTATTGGAATAATAGGGATTTTTTAAATTTTTCTCTGGGGTGCCGATCGGCTTCACGTTTAATGCGATGAAGCTGCCAAGGTAGAGATCGACGACGATACGCTGAGGCTTGTCCGGAATCTTGATGTCTCCCTTTATCGTCGATATGGTTCTGGTCTTGTCCGCCGTTCCCGCCTGCGATTCCTGTCCCGGTGCTGCTTGAACGCCTCCCGTAACATTCCCGGAGGTTGTCGAAGCTCCCGAGCAAGCGCTCAAAAACAAGCTCAGACAGAACAGGATGGCGGCTAACATCTTTGTGCTTTTAAGCATGGGTATATCTCCCTCTCTGTAACATTGATAACGATTATTATTATCATTGTTACTATAATACCCCAGCTTTCTGCCGCCAATGGATGTTCTGCGCCATCTCAATGGACGATTTGCATTTTTATCGACCGTGCCAAGTCGGTTTCTGAATTGAATGGGCGATGTTCCCGTATGTTTTTTAAAAATCCGGCTGAAATAATACTTGTCCAGATACCCGACGCGTATAGCTATCTCTTCCAGAGTCGCATCCGAAGCAAGCAGCAGCTCCTTAGCTTCTTTTATTCTGATTTGCGTCAAATATTGGATCGGGCTGTAATTGATCTCGCTCTTAAATAACTTGCCCAAATGACCGACACTGCAATTGAGTTTGTCCGCCAATGAGTCCAATGTAATGAGTTCTGCATAATGATCTTGCATATATCGTACGGCTTGAGATACAGGGCCCGTTTCAACTATGTGACCCCCTTCTCTCTGAAGCTGCTGCAGCAGCTCATACACACATTGATAAAACAGGGCTTTGACATGAAAATGCTCCAACTCGCCCGCCATTCGCCATTCTCGATCCATTTCTTCTATTTTTGCTAAAAAAGATAACGGGGAGTACGGCACAATTTTGTATTGAAGCTGAAACGGACGTATTCGGTTCATCAACTCCAGAATCTCTTGCCTGCAAGGAAGGGGAATAACAGCCTTGTACAAGATTAAATAATATTCAAACTCCTCTTTTGTTGTGTAAATGTCCAAACATGTACCTTTGCCGCCGTGCAGCAAATGAAATCGCTTGGTGTGATACGACACGCCGTCCAACTGCACGTGAGCGCCGCCGCGTGCCGCAAATAAAAAAAAGCTGGCCGGAAGGTTATAGAATTGCAACTCCTCGCCGGCCTTCATGTTTGTGTGCCGGATATCCATCAGCCTGACCGAGGCGTGGTTCCAAAGCACAATATGTTCACTCAGGTTCATAACCTGCTCAACTCCTCATGGACCTTTGCGGTTGTCCGTTGCGCAGCCAAAGATATCGATCCCGCCAGGCATTCGCTTTCCGCAAACCGATTGCACTTATTATAAATGATAATCACTCTCAATACCACAGCTGAAGCGGACGTCTGCAAAAAGGACGAACGTGCCCGGAACTGGGAACAACTCCTGTCGATTGCTCCATTAAAATGGTAATTCCAATTCAATTAGGCAATAACGATCACACTCTTCTCAAACTCGCACAGCCCAATGCAAAAGCGGCCCAAAGTCTCCAGACCTTGAGCCGCTCCACCTATTCATTATTCGGTTATCCCAGTATGCGCACAGCCTCAAGCACCTCTGTCGTGTGCTCTTTCACCTTTACGTTGCGCCATTCCTTGGCCAGCTTGCCCTCCTCATCGATAAGGAAGGTCGAACGCACGATACCGTAATATTCCCGGCCGTACAGCTTCTTCAGCTGCCATACGCCGAACAGTTCGGCCACCTTGTGCTCCGTATCGGAGAGCAGTGTGAACGGAAGGCTGTGCTTCTCAATGAATTTAGCATGAGATTTCAGATCGTCTGGGCTAATGCCGAGCACTACGGCGTTATGTGTTGCAAAATCCCCGTGGTAATCGCGGAAATCGCATGATTCCTGCGTGCAGCCCGGTGTCATATCCTTCGGGTAGAAGTAAAGGACGACTTTCTTGCCGCGGTAATCGCTTAAGCGGACGTCCTGCCCGCCGGAAGCCGGCAACGTAAAATCAGGTACGATTTGTCCGACTTGCGCTTGAACGGATTGCGTCATCAGTATACACCTCTTTCGGATGGCCATCGCCACCGCTTTGCTGCCTCTAGCTTATCATTTGCCGCATCCATTTTCAAAAAGGGACGTCCGCTGTCCATCAGCTTATTGCTGCACGCGGGACCACAACGCCGGCACGTTAGGCGGCTCCCAGCTTACCAACGATGTATGTGCTGTTATGCATTTGTATATGCTGCCTTGATATGACACCAGATCGTTCAACTTGTATGCGTATCTCGCCTTCCACGGCTCGAATTCGGCAGGCAGCTTCGCGGTCACCGATTGGCTCGGCGGAGACGCCTTACCCTGTTCGCTAACGGCCTTCACCGTAAACGTATAGGTCTGCCCAGGGATAAGTCCTGCCACGGTATAGTTCGTTGTTCCGCTAGTCCCGACCTTTTCCTCTTGGTTGTACACCTCGTACTTAATGCCTTGACCAGTCCCGTTCGGGTCGGTCCATGACAGGCTGACCGTGTTGTAAGTCAGCGCCGTTACGGTCAATTGCTCAGGCGCCTTCAGCTCCACAGGCATCGGTTCACCCGGACCTTCGCCGAGAATCTCGGCTGCGTTCCCCGATACGACTAGAGCAAACGGCTGCGACGCTTGCGGCACGTTATACCCCTTGATCGTCACAGTATATTCACCGGTTGCCGCAGTGGACACATACACATTTTCGACATTATTCACATGGTCATAGTTGGAGCATGTAGAGCTTGCCGTGTTTTGCACAAAGCAGTTGCCTTTAAATATTTGGCCGCTCGGAGTCTTTACTTCAAGATCGAGGTCATTAACCAGTTGCTTGCCGGCTTGAACAGCTCCTTGATAATCGCTCCAGACCAGAGAGATTTTCAACGGTTTGCCGGCTGAGGCTTTAACGCGATACGATGTGGAGTCACCTGTCTTCAAGCCCGTCTTGTTATCGACGAAGTCTCCTTGTCTGCCGTCCGTCGGAGAGAGCGAATTGACCAGGTTCACGCGGCCCCATCCTGTCTCTCTGCTCATCCAGCCGTAGCCTACATCATCCGCTCCGTTAATGAGCGTAGCTTTGATGAGTGCCGACGATGGAGTCACATTCTTCTTGTCGATATAAAATTGGCGGACGATGGCTGCCGATCCGGCAACGGCCGGAGTTGCCATGGAAGTGCCCGACAGGCTCGTGTAGTATTGGTTCGGATTAGGCTGTCTTGATGAAGCTGAGGAACGAGTCGAAATAATGTTGGAGCCGGTTACGACGAGATCCGGCTTTATCCGGCCGTCAATGGCATAACCTCTGCTGGAGGTAGGGGCGATTTGATTCGGATTGCTTTTCAGCAGATTGCCGACCGTAATCGTGTTTTTGGCATTGCCTGGCGATGAAACCGTGTTGTTCGAGCTTCCATCGTTCCCGGCTGCGAACAATACAGTAAAGTCCTTATTGCCAAACGTATATTCGTCAACGCGGGAGGAGTTGGCATTGTACGAATAGTTGAAGCGGGCTCCCCAGGAGTTCGTATGAATGGATGCACCCTGCTGCTTCGCCGTGCCGAACAATTCCCGCACATCGCCAGGGCATATCGAGTCGCCGCCGCAACCGATGGCTTGGAAGAGCAGCTTCGCGCCGTGCGCGGTTCCTCTATACTTGCCGTCAGACATCGCTCCGTTGCCGAGAACCGTGCCGGCCACGTGAGTGCCATGCCCATTCGTGTCGGACCATGTCCCGGTCGACGGATTAGGGGCAGGCGTAGCATGCAGCTGACCTTCGAAATCTTTATGCAGCGTGCTTAGATTCCCTGAATCCAGACCACTGTCGGCCACGCTGACAACTTGACCTTTGCCGGTCAGCCCGCGGCTCCAAACGCCGGTTGGCGTAGACGCGCCGATTTGATTGGTTACGAAATCGTTGTATACCTCTTCTTTCGGCTTCGGTTCGACGAATGTCACGTCCGGATGTCGAAGCACTTGGGGAATCTGCTCATCGCTTAGCACGGCTTCGATGTAGCCTTCGTGCACGATGGCGGATTCAGCCGCTTGCTGTTGCAGCAATTCGGCCACGCTGGATTCGCTTCCTCTAAATACCGAGATAATGTAGGTGTCTGGCTGGATGTGCTGAGAAGAAAGAATGGTGCCGTCCTTCCATTCGGCTTGATATGGAGTGACGCTGTAAATGAGTTCGTGTGCGGCGAGGCTGCCGGCTTGCTGTGGGTTCATACGTACCAGATAGGCGAAATCGGGAAGGTAATCTCCGATTTCCGCTCCATTCTGGAGCAGTAGCTGCTTGGATGATTCTGTAATGACATCATTGAATTGAACAACGAACAATTGACGTTCCGCTTCCCCCTCCTCCTGCATAAGCCCGTCGTTCCATGAGCCTTCATGCAGGTTCACGCTGCCTGTTCTCAGATGCAGCACGGGATCAGGCTGCCCGCCCAGCGGGGGACTCTCGTACGCCCCGGCCGCCGGAGTCATCAGACTGAGCGCCATAGCAAGCGACATCACCAGAGAGAGCACTTTTTTGTTTTTCATCTTCACCAAATTCATTCCTCCTCTTTTCAATTGGCATACTCTCGCATATGCGAGTAATACTGACAACATCACCTCCGTATTTGACTATTACATTTTCACACAATCCGCAAAATTCAGGAGAAATCAAGATTAGCAGATTGAAGGATTGAACAAAAATGTATATCAATATAATATAAAGGAAAATAATACATTTCAATAGTTTTCTTTGCTAGAATAGAAAAAGCTTTCTTCGCCATTTTACGAAGAAAGCTTGGTGTTTATTTCCAACCCTAAAAAAAGCCTACGATCCCGCTCCACGGTAGCGTTTTACGCCCACATTCCACATCGTGAGGCCAATCGCCAGGAACAGCAAGCCGATAATCGGCGTGAGAAGCGCCAACTGGGTCATCCCTTTGCCTGTCATGAAATAGGAGGCCGGAATGACACCGACGAAAGCGAAAGGCAATATCCATGTCAGCAATACTTGAATGAAGCGGTTGTATATCGTGAGCGGATACCGCCCGTAGCTCTGAATGTTCCAGATGAGCGGCAATATGCCGGTCGGCGCATCAGAATAGAACGAGATGGAAGTGAGCGCCGCATAAATGCCAAAGTAGATGAGCACAGACCCAGCCAATAACAGCAGCAACACCAGCAGTTCCACCAAGCCGAAGTCGAGCCCGAGCTGCGTCCAGCATATGCCCATAATGAGCGCGCCCACGACGGAACCGATGAGTGCCGGCGGGTCTACATTTTCGAGCAATATTTGAAACAGGTTATGCGCTGGCCGCGTCAAAATGCGGTCCATCTCCCCTTTTACAATATATCGTTCACTGAAGCTCCACAGATTGAAAAAGCAGCTGAATATGCCGTACGGAATCATGAAATAGCCGTAGACGAACACCATCTCGTCACGCGTCCAGCCCGCGAGCGTCGGTGTATGCATGAAGACGATGAAGATGAAGATCAGATTCGTCGCTTGGAACAGCAGATCCGACACAACTTCCACCCAGAAGTCCGCACGGTAGGTTAGACGCGTCTTCATATAGTTTTTCAAATATTCGCCGATGAGTCCGATATAATACATCTTCTGCCGTTACCCCCCTTGCACGAACAACCGCTGTCTTGCGGCGCGCCACATGATGACGATCGGAATAATTAGAATGACGAACCAGAGCAATTGGATGCCGACGACGGTGAGAATCTGGCTATCCTCAATCCGGCCGGTGAAGACAGAGCTCGGCAAATACGTAATCGCTTGAAACGGCAGCCATTGGTTCAGCAGCATAAGCCACCCCGGAAAAAACGATATCGGCACAATGACGCCAGAGAACAGGTCGACCACGACCCGCTTCATCCGAATCATGCCCTCGTTATTTTCCACGAAGAACGCCGTCAATCCGGTAATGATGTTCAACTGCGAATTAATAAGAAAGCTCATGAACAGCATAAAGGCAAACACAAGCCACAGCTTCGGTTCGCGCGGGAGCTGCACCGGGAACAGCAAGCAGGCGATGACCATGCCCGGAGCCATGAACAAGAGCAGCCGGAACAGCCCTTCTCCAAAGCCCTGCATCATCTTCACGACAATATAGTTATAAGGCCGGATGAACTGTATCGCTACGCTGCCATCGCGTATCTCATTGGCAATCTCCCGATCGAGGTTATTGAAATAAAAGGCGCGCGCCATCCAAGAGACGGCGATATACGTCGTCATCTGATCTGCGGTAAAGCCCGCAATGGTCCCCTGTCCTCCATAAATGGCTTGCCATGTAAAATAGTACACTCCGATGCTTAACGTATAGATTAAAATGCCGGAATAATAGTTGACGCGGTACGCGAGCATCATTAGAAATCGAATGCGTATCAGCTCTAAATATGCGCTAGCCATGGGTCACCGCTTCCTTCTCCTTCTCGCTCTCTTCCCGGGCGGCGGAAGCCTCGGAAGTATCGTCTGCCATTGGGTCTTCCGGCAGCTCAGCGCTCCCCGTACGGTATATTTCCCGCACGATGTCGTCGGTGTTCGTCTCGATAATCTTCAAATCCGAGATGGAGGCGCCGCCCACGACTTGCCCGATTACCTCGGACACATTCGTGGCAAACGGTACGAACACGCTCGCTTCATACGGCGATTCCATCGTCCAATTAACGTCCAAGCCCGATGTGAGCGCTTCTGTATCCCCTGACCGCATTGGCTTCGCAAATTGGAATCGAACCTCGCGCCCTTTGCCCCATGTGGACTTGAGCGTGTCCAAGCTGCCGTCATAAATGATGCGTCCATCATCCAGCATAACGACACGCGTACAGAGCGCCTCGATATCTTGCAAATCATGCGTCGTCAACAAGATGGTCGTGCCGTGCTCTTTATTGAGCGTTTGGAGAAAATCCCGGATCTCTGTCTTGACGACGATATCCAAGCCGATGGTCGGCTCATCCAAAAACAACACAGACGGCTGATGCAGCAAGGAGGCGACCAGCTCGCAGCGCATGCGCTGACCGAGGCTTAATTTGCGCACCGGACGATTCAAGAGCTCCTGCAGCTGCAGCCGTTCCACCAGCTCATCCAAGCGCCGCTTGAAGTCTGTTTCTGACACGCGGTACACCTTGCGCAGGAGCCGGAACGATTCGATGACGCCAATATCCCACCAGAGCTGGCTGCGTTGTCCGAAGACGACACCGATGCCGCGCACGAACTTCTCCCGCTCTGCATACGGAATATACCCGTTTACATGGAGCTCGCCTGCGGTCGGCACCAGAATGCCGGTCAGCATCTTGATTGTGGTTGATTTCCCCGCTCCGTTCTCCCCGATATATCCGCATATTTCTCCTTGCGGAATCGTGAACGAAATATCTTTGACGGCCATCACCTCGCTATATTCCCTTTTAAATAAATCAAGCAAAGCGCCCTTCAGCCCTTCGCGGTTTTTTTGCACGTGAAACGTTTTGCGCAAATCCCTTACTTCTATGGCATTCATTGCTGTATGGTTCACCCTTTCGTAGATTTGCGTAGTTAGCGATGACTGCTTTAGTCTCGCACTTGGACGCGAATTGATTCAACATCATAAAGATTTTATAATTGGATAGACAAGATGCGGGTCATTATCCATAACATTTAATATAGCACGTACGACGACTTGAATGAATGCGCCGGAGCTGACATCATGAACTTCGCTTCTTTCACAGCCGGATGAGGAGAGGACGATACATATGTGGAAAAAGTATTGGAAGCACGCACTAACCGTGATGACCGTCATTATTGTCGGCAGTGTCGGATACTACACTTGGGCCATGTACGACAGCTTGGGCAACCTGCAGAAGAAGCCGGAAGAGTCCCGTTTTACACCTGTTGTCAGCAAGCTTCCCGACCGGAAAGCGGTAGAGCCTCCGAAATGGGAGGGGAGGGAGCGCGTCAATATTTTGCTCCTCGGCGGCGATTCGCGAGGCATGGACAAGGACGAAGTTCCGCGTTCGGATTCCATCCTGCTCGCCTCGTTCGATCCGCAATCGAAACGGGCAAATCTATTCTCTATATTGCGCGACACATATGTGGATATTCCCGGATTCGGCAAAGATCGCATCAATGCAGCGCTGACGTACGGGGGCCCCGAGCTTGCCATGAAGACGGCGAGCGAATTTACCGGACTTGACGTCCAATATTATGTATATACGGATTTCCAAGGCTTCATTAAGCTCATCGACGCCATGGGCGGGGTTGAATTCGAAGTGGAGAAGAACATGAAGTATACCAGCAAGGCGGATAAGCATCAATACGATATCGACTTGAAAAAGGGCAAGCAGCTGCTGAACGGAGAAACCGCGCTTATGTACGTCCGGTTCAGATACGACGCCATGTCCGACTTTGCCCGTACAAAGCGGCAGCGCGAGCTGTTAACCGCTGTCGCGGACAAATTGAAATCGGCCTGGTCCATTATTCAGCTCCCTCACCTAATTAATGAGGTCGCCCCCTACGTGGAAACGAACCTGACGGCGGATGACATTATTAAGCTGGCCTCCTTAGGCTATGACAGCTCCATCGGGCCAAGCCACCAGCTTCCGGCGATGGATAATGTCGCTGACGCGACAATTAACAATTCCGCCGTGCTGCAAGTCATTGATAATGATAAGCTGAAGCAGTACATTCAAGACGCCTTGGAAAATAAAGCATCCGCATCCGAAGATATCAAGAACAAAGGAGATTCGTCTACATGACTACGAACCGAAATCGTTCCGAACAACTATATGAAGAAGCGCTTGAGCATATCGTCGGCGGGGTGAACAGCCCTTCCCGATCGTTCAAAGCGGTCGGCGGCGGCTCGCCTGTATTTATGGAGCGCGCGCAAGGCGCTCACTTCTGGGATGTCGACGGCAATAAGTATATCGACTATTTGGCCGCTTACGGCCCGATCATTACCGGTCACGCGCATCCGCACGTAACCGAAGCCATTGTGCGTGCCGCACAGAATGGCACGCTGTACGGCACGCCTACCGAGCTAGAAATCAAGCTCGCGCGGATGCTGAAGGAAGCGGTGCCTTCCATGGACAAAGTCCGCTTCGTCAACTCTGGCACCGAGGCCGTCATGACGACGATTCGCGTCGCCCGCGCCTACACGAAGCGCACGAAGGTAATCAAATTTGCCGGCTGCTACCACGGCCATTCCGATCTCGTGCTCGTGGCCGCTGGTTCCGGCCCGTCCACCTTGGGCATTCCCGACAGCGCCGGCATTCCGAAGAGCATCGCGAGCGAAGTCATCACCGTGCCGTTCAACGACCTCGACAGCCTGAAGGCAGCGCTGGAGCACTGGGGCGATGACGTAGCTGCTGTTATGGTCGAGCCGATCGTGGGCAACTTCGGCATGGTCATGCCGCAGGCAGGCTTCCTCGAAGGGCTGTGCAAGCTGGCCCGCGAGTACGGCGCGCTCGTCATCTATGACGAAGTCATCAGCGCGTTCCGCTTCCATTACGGATCGACGCAGACGTACCGCGTCTTCCCTGACTTTGCTGCCATCGAGCCAGACCTGACGGCCATGGGCAAAATTATCGGCGGCGGCCTCCCTATCGGGGCCTACGGCGGACGGAAGCACATCATGGAGCAGGTCGCGCCGCTTGGACCAGCATACCAGGCGGGCACGATGGCCGGCAACCCGGCCTCCATCTCCGCCGGCATCGCTTGTCTCGAAGTGCTGCGCGAGGAGGGCGTGTACGAACGGATGGAAGAGTTGTCCATCCGCTTGACGGCAGGCATCCAGGAAGGTGCCGACCGTTACGGCGTGCCGCTCACCATCAACCGGATCCGCGGCTCGTTCTCGACGCATTTCTGCGATCATCCGGTGACGAATTACGCGGAAGCGCAAGAGACGGACAGCGAAGCGTTCGCTGCCTTCTTCCGCCACATGCTCGATCAAGGCATCTGCCTTGCGCCTTCGAAGTATGAGGCATGGTTCCTGACGACGGAGCATACCGCCGAAGACATCGAGCGCACGATCGAGGCAGCGCACGAATCGTTCCGCCGCATGGCTAACTCATAAAGCACAACCTATCCATCCATTTCACGCAAAGACGCCGGAGCTGCCATGCAGCCCGGCGTCTTTCGGTATACAGCATACGTTATTTTTGTAAGACAGCATGCGTTCCAATACCACTGCCGCTCTGCCCCATTGCCGACGTCTGTACCGGCTACTTCAAGCCATGCACCTCGAAGCCATAAATGCGCGCAGCCGTATCGCCTCCTTGGGTCGGTTTATCGACGATCAGCTTCGCATAGCGCGCCTTCGTCAGGCTGATTGCATGCTTGCTGACGCCAAGCGTATTGTCCTTCACCTCGACGGCATCGCTCCAATTTACCCCGTCCAGGCTCAGCTGAATCCGGAATGCGCGCGAGTTGAACGCCTCGCCTTCACCGCCCGCCTGCGCGTGCTTCACGACGAATTCGCTCACTTGGTGGACGGCTCCCAAATCGACCGTCATCCAATGCGGTCCGTCTCCTACCGCGCACCATTTCGTGCGGTCATTGCCGTCGACGGCAAACGGTGGTGCTTCGTTCGAATTGACGAAGCTGCTCGCATCCGTCTTCTTGTTCAGCGCCAAATCGGCGATGCCGCCGGCCGCATCCTTGGTAACGGTAATGAGCTGCTTCGTGAGCGAATCTTCGCCCTCGCTGTTCTTCGCCGTCAACGTCACCTCATATACGCCTTCCTTGTCGTAGCGAACTGCCGGATTCCGCTCCGAACTCGATTCCGGTTGCCCGCCCGGGAAGCTCCACAACCAGCTCTCTGTCACCTCGGACGATTTATCCATGAACTTCACGGTATCGCCTGGCGCAATCAACGTCTTATCCGCTTCGAAATCGGCGGTAGGCTGCGGGTAACCCGGCCACTCGAAGGAGACCGATGCGCGTTCGCCTTGTTCATAATGACGGTTAATCGGCACAACTTCTAGCGTCGTCCCCGCTTCCTTGTCAATGCGCTTCATTTCCGGAACATAAAAAACGTTGTTGGCCGTCGCGCCTGCCAGCTCACGGACTCCGTCCGGATTCACGCGGTACACTTGATAGTACAGCACCTCTCCCCCCAGCGCTTCCCATTTGAGGCGGGCATCGCCATAGATGCCGTCTCGGAAATCGGATTCCGTCACTACAAGACCGTTCACCGCGTCAAGCTGAGGGACTGCTGCTTCCGTATTGCGAATGGATAGCTCGCCGATATTCACCTGCAAGCCATCAATCGCTTCCGGTGAATCGAATTTCAGTGAAATGCCCGCAATGTTGCGGTTCGCATACGTCGCCAGCGTCACGGTCGAACGCACCCATTTGTTCTTGTACACGGTGTCGGTGACGCTCGTTCCGTCCGCCAGTTCGATGGTTGCCGGATCCAGGTACACATATTGCTCTGGCGCATCATCGAAGGATACTCCGATCTGGACTCTGGCATTCTCGTCATTGGCTTTATATGTAGCCGATACGACCGTCGTCGGCTCGACCCGGATGTTCGTCTTGTACAGCTTGACGTGTGTAGCCGAATCCGGCCGGAGGTCACCCGCCACCTTCAACGAGCTGCCGCCGTAGTAAGCGTTCTCATAATCAAAGGACGGCTGCAACGCCTGTCCCGTCCCTTCGGACTCTGCAATCCAGCGCCAAGACGGCAGGATGTCCTGCAGGCTTCGGTTGCTCCAATCCCGGCTGCGGACTACTTCCCCGTTCACGGCGAACAGATGCCCGTTCCCCATATTGAAATGAGTGATGAATTCAGGACCAGTAATGACGCTCTTGTCTACGAAATAGTTGGCCGCTCCACGCCACGTTCTCTGCTTCGTTGCATCCCCTGCCCCCGGACGCGGCGGCGTCGCGGCTGGATTATGCTCATAGCCCGACCAGAACGTCGTCTCTTTTTCCATGTACTCTTCATGGGTCTTCGAGCTGTTCCAAGCCCAATCCGGGCGATAAATGCCCAAGGAAGTCGTTGCCTTGCCCTCTCCCGGGAACAAAGCAGGCATGTTGAACGTTCCATTGTATCCATTTGCTTCTACATCAATGCCCGCATAGAGGTCGTAAGGACTCCGGTTCAAGCTTTGGGCGACAGAAGGAGAATTTTGGAACGTATAACCGGAATACTGCCAGCGGAAGTCAAGGAACATCGTGTCGGACACGCGCTCGCTGCCGTCTTGGAAAAACATTTTGTTGTTGTCCGTCAGCGCCCCCTGCCAGGATATGGGCCCTCGATTGATCATCGAATCGTACCAAATGATCTCCATGCCCGGTTGCTTGTGCTGCTGCAAATATTTCAAAAACTGCTGCATCAATTGCGCGTCTTGCGGCGTGGCACCTTGCGTTTCTTGGTTGATAAACCAGCCGTCGAAGCCGTAATATGATGCCGCTTCTATTAATTTATCCGCCGTAGGGAACGAGCCGTCCTCACGCTGCTGCAGCATGTCGCGCAGCCATTGGAGCTTGCCGCCGTGTTCTCTTTGCGGGAAAAATACGGTTCCGTAAACGGGCACGCCATTCTTGTGGGCGGCATCGATCACATCCGCGCTTGGCGGTACGATCAGGCCCTCGCCCGCAGAGCCGCCCCACATGATGAGGCTATCCACATACTGCCAATAACCAAATGTAAATGTATTGAATTTTTCAGAGCCTTGCGAAGGCACCCCGCTCGTATTCGGGTACATGGATGCGAGCGCCATCAATTTCGGGTCCTCCAGCGCGTTTGGATTTACTTTATAACCCTTCACACGCTCCTCTACAAGCTTGACGCTGCCCTTGTTGAAGGCGGCATCCCGGTCCGTTGACGGAGACCACTCCAAGAGCGTGTTCGGATACCAATAGGAAGAATGCGGCTGCGCGGCTTCCGCTTGACCGGCAAACCCCATCAAGGAACCCGCCAGCATCGCCGTGCTGACGAATACGGCAAGGCTGCGTTTCATTCGTTGTTTGGACATAACCGTCGGTTGCAATCGTTTCATTCGATACCTCTTCCTCTCTCCCAAATAATAAATAAGCCATATCCGGATGCATGGGCCGAAAATAATGTTAGCGCTTACAATTTGATATGCAGATTTATTGTATACCCTATATTATCCAGTGAAAAGGATGGTATTTCCTATTTGACGAGATATCTTTAATTGATCCACCAAATCTTTAATATTTACCCTGAAAATTGGCTGCGCTCCGCTTTCGTTCAGCCCGAACGGTGCAGATTGGATTGGGAAATGAAGATTCCATTGGAAATAGTACAGCCTTCCCCCTCAAACAAGCAGTATTCGATGATTCTGCTGGAAACTGTCCAATCAAATCGTCCTTTTTAGTCTTTTAGATCCAAATTGGTCCGGTCCTATTGGATCATTTCCAGTGAAATGACACCCAGTCACGCTCCATGCTAAAAAGCATTGGACGAAATCCAATGGATGCAGCTTGGTATCCTTGCCAAGTTGAATCGATATAGCCGTCATCACACTTATCAACGCTCAATTTTCGAGATATTAGGCAGTAATAATAAAGCAATCATCAGGTATGTCCCTAATTAACCTAACTACACACTGATGTAGTTCATTGCGCTCAGAGTAACTATATGAATGAACTAAAGATAGCTCACATTTCTAGCCAATCACGATACGCTGCCACGTACTTTTCTCCACTCTCCCTCTCGTTCAGAAGGGGCATCTCTCTGTGCTGTCCAGCGTGACGCAAGACGTTAAAAGGGAACTCTCAAATGTATGATTGCAGTTGGAGATGCTCCCTCCCACTATTACATCAACCGTTCAATCACACCATAGAGCGTCTGGACGATGCTGGAATCGTTGTTACTGACTGAAGGGGAGAGTGAACGGAAACGCCGAACGGAGAGAGTAACGCCTCTCCAAAAATTTACTCTGAATTAAACAAGTGGCTCTTAACTGGTTATTTCCGTCATAATTATAGAAGTCAGGTACCCTTCTAGGCGGACACACATATGATATTGCAAGATCGAATCCATATCGAGGAGGACTTAACATGCTTCCTTTATTCTGCATGAGCCCTCCATATGCCCCATATCGTGCAAATGCCCCTGTTCCAAGCACCGAATGCTTAACTAACCCGCTTCAGCCGCCGCTCGATGCTTACGACACCAACCTGAATACGGCCCTCCCTCTCATTGCGAGCTCCATTCAAGGGGAACGCGATGACGAGCTGTTCTATGATGATTTAATCCGGCTCGCCCCTTCCCAGGCGGACAAGGACATTATCGCGTCCATTCGCAACGACGAGCGGAGGCATCGCCAATGGTTCCGCTATATCTACTATTGCTTGACCGGGCAACAAGTCCCTGAAGCCATAGATGAATCCTATCAGCTGACAGCCTCGTATCTCGAAGGGCTGGAAAAGGCTCTCTTCGGTGAGCTCAGCGCAGTTGAAAAATACCGGCGCATTTATTTCACGGTTGGGCCGGAACCGTTCCGCAACATCATTTTTGAAATATTGACTGACGAGTTGAAGCAAACCAGCAAATACAATTTCTTGTACGCGAAAAATAAATAGCGCAATCCTTTTAATCTATTCTCTAATCCCCTCTGACCCAACATCGCCGTAACATCTCTGTTTCGTTTATTTTTCACCCGGATGCTTCTCTTTTTGGCAAAGGGCATCCTCCCAATTCCAATCAACTGTAATTTGTGCAATATATATGCCCCATTTACATGCAACCTATTGCGTTCTGTATAACTACGGCGTTGTGATGTACACCTGTTTAACTACTGTGTTCTGATGCAGCTTATTGCGTTTTGATTTGCTTGACTGTCTGCTGATTCAAGAAATCACATATGGTCGAGATGCATGTGCGAGGACCGAGTGTACATTTTGTGCGGCATAACGTTAATGAGCGGCAAGCGGGCCTACTCCCTACTAAACGGCAACCGGACATATCCCCCTACAACAGAACGGCTCCGCATCTTAAAGACGCGGAGCCGCTGCCATTACAGCAATATTAGGTTACAGCTTCTTGATTTCTTCCTTCAAGAGCTCGGACTGCGTACCGAACACCACCTGCACGTTGCCTTTGCCGAGCTTCATAATCCCGGCGGCGCCGAGCGCCTTCAAGCCCGCCTCGTTGACCACGGTGTCGTCCTTCAGCGTCAAGCGCAAGCGCGTAATACATGCTTCGTTCGTAATAATGTTATCTTTGCCGCCGATAAGTCCGACGACTTTTTCCGCTTTCTCACGCAGGCTGGAGTTGGCGTTGACCGTGTTATCCGCGTCTCCTTCTGTCTCCAGCTCATCCTCGCGTCCCGGCGTCTTCAGATTCAGCTTCACAATCAGGAAGCGGAACAAGAAATAGTAAACCACAAAGTAGGCGAGTCCGATTGGAATCAGAAGCAATGGCTTCGTCGCCAATGGGAAGTTCAGCGCATAGTCGATAAAGCCTGCTGAGAACCCAAACCCGTGCTTAATGCCAAGCGTTGCCGTTACGAATCCAGACACCCCCGCCAATATCGCATGGACAACGAACAGTACGGGAGCAACGAACATAAATGCGAATTCGATCGGCTCCGTAATCCCAGTTAGGAACGACGCGATAGCCGTACCGATAAAGATGGAAGCAACCATTTTGCGATTCTCCGGCTTCGCCGCATGAATAATGGCGAGAGCCGCACCTGGTAATGCGAACATCATGATTGGGAAAAACCCGGTCATGAACAACCCTGACGTCGGGTCGCCATGGAAGAATCGGGCAATGTCGCCCTGCCATACTTGTCCGGCAGCGTCGGTAAAGGAGCCGATTTGGAACCATGCAATTGCATTCAACACGTGGTGCAGACCGAATGGAATGAGAAGCCGGTTCGCTACCATGAAGATGCCGGAGCCGACCGCTCCGAGTTCAACAATCCAGTTGCCGAAGGAATCGAGCGCCTGTTGAACCGGTCCCCATACAATCCCGAACGGAATCGCTACTAAAATCATAACCGCTGAGGTGACAATTGGCACAAATCGTTTGCCGCCGAAGAAGCCAAGCCAATCCGGCACTTTAATATCATGATATTTGTTGTACAGGAACGCAGCGATACCACCGGCCAATATACCGCCGATGACGCCCATGTCGAGCTTCATGTCATCCGGAATGAACGCGAACGCTGCCGGAATTTTGGACAATACTTTAAGTAAAATAATATGCGCTATGACGGCCGCCAATACGGCCACCGCGTCTGAAGCAAATCCGATGGCTACCCCGATGGCGAATATAAGAGCCAAGTTATCAAATATAGCAGAGCCGCCTGCATCCAGGAACGGGGCAATATATTGGTTCAGGAACCCGCCGACCGTGTCTCCCATATGGAAGTCTTTCACATAGTCAATTGCACCGAAGCGAAGCAAAATGGCTGCCGCCGGCAACGTTGCAACCGGGAGCATCAATGCCCGACCAATTCTTTGCAAAAAGGCTAGCATGAGTTGTTCTCCTCCTTAATTGGTTAAGTAAAGTATGGATAAAAGGCCAAAGTTTTATTCTTCTGCCTGTCATCACCGCAACAACGCAAAAAGACATGAGCTTGCGATGAGACACCACCCGATATCGCGGATGCTATCCCTTAGCAAGCTCATGCCTAGTCGTACTAGTAACACGCCTGTTATGAAGGTTGTTATAGAGGTTGTTCAAAAAGTCCTCTTTTGATCACGAAGTCACTCAGGAAGTAACTCGGCATAGAATCTTGCATTCACTCTCGAAGTCCTGCAACCTTCTCGGTGCTAAAAACCGACCTTTTTGAACACGCACTTATAGGTAATAGATAATTACTCGTCTTTGTTAAACAATCGATACAGATGCATAGCGATGTATGCTGTCTCGTCCTCCGACACTTCCGTCTCCAGCTTCCGCGCCATTAACGCGGCACATTCCTGCGCCACCTCGAACTCATAAGGCACCATGTCCTTCAGCTTGTCCCGGAACGGATTGCGGGAATGCTCCCCTTGGCGGATTCGCTCAATGGCGAAGCGGAGATGCGTAATGAGCCGAAGGTAGTCTATGCTGTCTTTCGGGATGTCGCCCCCTCGTCGTTCTTCGATCAGTGCAACCAGATCCTTCAATAGATGATTGAACTGGACCATATTCCCGACAGGAACATGTGCGACAGCCGACTGAATGTGTATCGTCAAGAATCCGATTTCATCTTCTGGCACAGTCACACCGAATGTCCGGTCAATAAGCCCGGCCGCCTGAGCAGCAAGCTCATATTCCTTCGGATTCAAGGTGCGAAGCTCCCACAAAAACGGATTTTCAATCGCAATGTCATGGCGCAACCGGTACAGCGCATATTCAATGTGGCTCGGCAATGCGAGGTGAATATGCTCGTTCAAATCCGGCGTAAGCGCTTCAGACACCATGGAAATGATCTGCTCGGATACGGTAATGACTTCCGGATCAATCTGTTCCAAGAGCATCTGATACTGCGACAGATGCTGCTGACTCTCTAAAGCAAATGTCTTCTCAATGCGGGTGTCACTCGGAACAAGCTCTCCTCCAGGTTTAGCTCCGAATCCGAGTCCCTTTCCCATGAGAATGGTTTCTTTGTTCGTCAACACATCGTTCGCCAATACGACATTGTTGCTTAATGACCGTATAATCTCAAAGCGACGCTTGCTTGACAACGTGAATCTCCTTTCTCATGAAATTGCGGAGATAAATCATTGAATGGAAACGTTTTCGCATTAACGCGTTCAACTGTAAAATCATTGTAGTTGAAACCGCAATCATTGTCAACATAAAAAGAGAATTATGTCTAAATTTAGAATAATAATAAACTTTTTGTCAAATTAGTGTCGAACCATTAACGTCAATTGCAGCGCCGAAAAAGGGGTATCCCCTCTCTCGGCCTACATTTATTAACTTATAACGTGTATAAATGTTAAATGGATAGTTCTTGAACCGCCGCTACCCGTTCCACCACCAGGTATTGAATCTCCTCAGCCGTTTCCAGCGCTAGCGCTTCTTCGGCCAATTGTTTCATCTCATCCCGGTTCAAACGGGAGAGCAGCACGCGAACTGACAGCACGGAACTTGCGCTCATGCTGAATTCATCGAGTCCCAGTCCGAGCAGAATCGGCACCGCCTTCAGGTTGCCTGCCATTTCGCCGCACATCCCGGCCCACTTGCCTTCTTGGTGCGCCGCATCGATAACCATGCGAATCAGGCGCAGCACCGCCGGATTAAACGGCTGTGTCAGGTGAGACACCTGCTCGTTCATACGGTCCGCCGCCATCGTATATTGAACGAGATCGTTCGTGCCAATTGAGAAGAAATCAACTTCCTTAGCCAGCTGATCGGCAATAATCGCAGCCGCAGGCACCTCAATCATCATGCCGACTTCCATCCCTTTGTTATAGGCGATGCCTTCCTCATCCAGCTCCGCTTTCGTTTCTGCCAAGATAGCATTCGCTTCGCGCAGCTCGGTTATCGTAGATATCATCGGATACATCAATTTGACGTTGCCGTGCGCGCTAGCACGCAAAATCGCACGCAGCTGCGTCTTGAACAGATCTTTGCGGTCCAAGCAGAGACGAATGGCGCGATAGCCAAGGAACGGGTTCATTTCTTTTGGAAGCTCCAAGTATGGCAATTCTTTGTCGCCGCCGATATCCAGCGTACGGATAACAACAGGCTTATCAGACCCGATCGTTTCGCATACCGTGACATAAGAATTGTATTGCTCTTCTTCCGACGGGAAGCTGTCACGGCCCATGTACAAAAATTCCGTACGGTATAGGCCGACACCTTCCGCCCCATTGTTCCGGGCACCCAACGCATCCTGCGGATTGCCGATGTTCGCCACCAGTTCCACTTCATGGCCATCTGCCGTTACGGAAGGCTTATCCTTGTACAGCTTCATCTCTTCTTGACGCTTCTCGAACTTCTGTTTTTTCTCTCGATACAAGCTCAACGTGTCCTCGTCCGGATTGATCAAGATAATGCCGCTCGATCCATCCAACATGATCATGTCTCCGGTCTCGACGCTTTCCGTTGCATGCTGCAAGCCAACGACCGCCGGAATTTCCATTGAGCGGGCCATAATGGCAGAGTGCGATGTGCGTCCGCCGATGTTGGTCGCGAATCCGGCCACCTTGCTGCGATCCAGCTGCGCCGTATCGGATGGGGTCAAGTCATGTGCGAACAAGACCACCGCCTCATCAAAGTCACTTAGCTGTGCCGACTTCTTGCCAGACAACAAGCCGAGCACACGCTGGCTCACATCGCGGAAGTCTGCCGCGCGCTCACGCATATATTCACTGTCCATGCTCGTAAAGATATCCACAAGCTGCTGCGTCACTTCTTGAAGCGCAAATTCCGCATTCACCGCTTCTTGACGGACCTTCTCCTTCGCCTGACCGACAAATTCTTCATCCTGCAAGACAAGAATATGCGTAGCGAAGATTTCCGCATGATGTTCCCCCAACTTCGCTGCCGTGTTCTCTTTGATCTGCTCCAGCTCGTCCATCGCCTGCTGCACAGCATTCTGAAAACGCTCCACCTCGGCTTCAACGGCGTACGTTCCAATGTCCTTGCGCTCCACCGCAGTGGCTTGCTCCTGCATGACGAATGCCTTTCCGATAGCGTATCCTGATGCTGCCGCGATTCCTTGAAGTAGCATGACGGTTTCTCCACTCCTTTTGTTGATGCTTATTTCAAATACACAGTATGCCTGCCAGCCCTTCTTCTGAAGGGCTTTTCTTTATCCGTAATGAATTAGTCGAGAACCGATTCAATAACTGTGCCTACTGCATCGATCGCTTCCGCAGCTTGATCGCCTTCCGCAGATACGGTAATGATGTCCCCTGCCTTCATGCCAAGCGTTAAGACGCCAGTGATGCTTTTCGCGCTAACTTTGCGGCCGTTGAACTCCAACGAGATTTGCGCATTTGCAAATTCCGCCGCTTTTTTCATAATCGCACCTGCCGGACGCGCATGAATCCCTTGCGGGTTTTTGATTGTAAATTGCTTTTCCATTATTCATGACCTCTTTCCATCAAAGTTTACTGGTGTTTTTACTTACAATATGTTTTACGATTCCGTCTTATTTCAGGACAATTTCCATCAGTTCATTTGAATTCGCCGTCACGCTGCCTGTGTTCGCTTTAAGCTCGGCGACAACATCACCGTTGGCCACAATAACAGGTGTGATGACCGGCAGACCCGCTTCTTTAATTTGGGCAATATCGAACTCGATCAGCGTTTGACCCTTTTTCACTTTATCGCCTGTTTTAACATGAGGCTTGAACGGTTTGCCCTGCAGCGATACCGTGTTCACGCCGATATGAATAAGCAATTCAAGTCCAGATTCATGACCGAGCACCAAGGAATGGTACGTATCAATGAGATGAATGACCTGTCCGTCAAAGGGGGCGATAAGCACTCCTTGCTCTGGTTCGATGGCGATGCCGTCACCGATAATCTTTTGTGCGAAAGCCGGGTCAGGAACTTGCTCCAATGCTACCGCTTTACCTGTTATAGGCGCTGTAATGGAGATCGTTTTCTTTTTCTTTCCAAATCCAAACATATAAATTTCCTCCTTGTATGAACCGTTATCCTATGGACAATCCGTTACTGTCAGTGTTCTGTATTTCTGTTCTTCCAGCGGGATAAATCAGCCGACGATCATGTGCAACAAATACGTGTTGCTGTTAAAAAAAAGCAAAAAGGCATGCGCTGAAGCATGCAGTTCACCCAGTGAACAGCCGCTTAGCTCATGCCTAGTCGTACTAGTAACACGCTGACTTGCAGTGTAAAATTCACCACTCATTGTATCATGATGGATATTGTGTGTGCAAGCGAGCCGGGCGATTGGGTAAAATTAGACATATTCGCCATCAGTACATTGGCAAATGAGTTATGCGGTATCCATAAGATGTGCGTTCTGGTTGTAAATCATACCGCCGCATCATGCTCATACCGTCTTATTCTTTCTATACCCGATTCATTCCTGGCTGCACCACATAACACCCAGAGAAAACATTTTATTGCATACCATACGTGACACGGAGGAAAGCCGTTGCAGATTCCTTTAATCTAAATAAGTAATACGTTGGTTGGGCCGTTCTACAGGTTGGCGTAGTGGCACAACGCTCCCGCTCGATCCAGTTCCTCCGCCATATCAGCAGGGAGAAGCCGGTCCGTGATACATGCCGTCAGCTCATTGACAGGAGCTACGGAGAACAATGAAGCTTTGCCGACCTTCGTATAATCGAACACCGCGATCGTCTGCTGTGCTTGGCGCATCAGCATGCGGGCAGTCTGTGCTTCCAGCTCGGAATACGTCGTAATTCCTTTGGTTGTAGAGAAGCCGTCGATGCCCATGAACAACTTTTCAATATTCAAATGCTCAATCGTGCGCTCTGCGAGCGGTCCGCATAGTTCAAAGCTGTTGCTTCGCATTACGCCGCCAATGACGACAACCTGGATGCCTTCACAATCTGACAGCTCCATCGCAATATTCACCGCATTGGTCACAACGGTAATCCCTTGGCGCTGCTTCAGCAGCTTCGCGATGAGAAACGTCGTCGTTCCGCCGGTCAAGCAAATGCTGTCGCCCTCCTCGATAAAGTCAAGGGCGCGTTCTGCGATCGCTTCCTTCTCCAGCCATAGCAGTTGGCGCTTCTCTACGAAAGGAACTTCCCGTACGGAACCAGCACCTTCAAAAATCGCGCCCCCGATCGTGCGAATCAGCTCGCCTTTCCGCTCCAATAAGTCCAAATCCCGGCGAGCGGTCGCTTCCGAGCATTCAAAACGATCGATCATCTCCGCTATCGTAATGCGTCCATTCTGTTTTAACACTTGCAAAATTTGCTGTCGGCGCTGCTCGCCTTTGGATAACGATTCACTCATACGATTCACTCCATCCGTTGCTGGTTGTTGCGTTGCGGGTTGTTACTAGGTAAAAAAGGGCTTAAACCCATGATGAATGCGGTCCAAAAGCGGTATGCCGGCAAAGCAAGAGCTGCTAGCCGGAGACAGAACCTCCGTTAGCAGCGCCAGTTACGAACTTCCTACATGCGATTCACGCAAATAGACACGCTTATTATATAGATACAAATTGGGTCAAGTTCCGTGGATCGTCCGGGTTAAGGCCCCGTTTCACCGCCGTATAATAACCGTTGTATTGAATAAATGGCAAATACAATACCGCACGTGCTTCATCGCAGACATCCGCAGCACCAAGCTCAACCACCTTGTCGGCAAATTGCGTATCTTCACCGGCTTGTGCGGTTACGATGACGACCGTAGCGCCATATTGCTTCATTTCTTGAGCTACCTTCAGCTCATAGGAGCGTGCTTGTTCGGACAGCAGCAACACGATTTGCGTTTCTGGATCGACAATCGACTTCGGTCCGTGGCGGAATTCTAGCGTGCCGTATGCTTCCGTCCACGTATAGGTCATTTCTTTCAGCTTCAAGCACGCTTCCAGCGCAAGACCGTACAACGCGCCCATTCCTAAATAAATCGTTTTATTAAAAGAATTTCCGTTCACCCACGCTTCTGCCGTTTCATCCGACATTGTAACGGACGCAGCGTCGGATTGCAATACAGCTTCCAATTCCTTGTATGCTTTCTCCTGTCCTGCGCCAAGAGCAATCGCCGCCTGCATCATGAAGGTCATGCTGCTGAGCGACTTCGTCATGACCGTGCTCTTCTCCGCACCGCGCGGCGATACAAGACAATCCGTCATATTTGCCATCTTGCTTGACGGATGACAAGTGATGCCGCACGTGGTCCAATGCGGCAGTTCCTTCACTGATTCTAACGCAAGGATGACTTCGTGAGACTCGCCCGAACGCGAAACTCCGACCAAGAGCGTCTTCTTCGATGCCGCCACGGTCTGTTCACGGAACAAGAACAAGTCGGAGGACGGATGCGCCACCGCACTGCGTCCCGTCCATTTCCGATACGTCGCCGCCATCGTCATCGCTTGGTACCAAGAGGAACCGGAGCCGATGAAGACAACTTCCTCATATTTATCGCTTCCTATATATTTCCCGATCCAATCCTGTTGTTGCTGCAATTGTGTCCATGCTTCTTGCAGAGCTGCAGCCTGATCACTAATTTCGCGATACGTATGCGTATTCTGGTTTGACATTCCACAAAATCCTCCTTTATAATCAACTTAATGAAATTATAAGTCATTATTTTGATTGTTTCAATCATAATATGCAGGAGGCTATGCAAATGGGACATCTTATCAGCTCTACATCTATGCTGCAAGCGGCTCGCGAACAAGGCTTTGGCATTACCGCTTTCAACGTTCACACCTTGGAAATGCTGCAGGCAGTCGTTGAAGCCGCAGAAGAAACGCAAACTCCCCTCATTTTGCAAACGACGGTGGGTACGGTGAAGCACTTAGGGCCGGAATACATCGTATCTGCCGCCCAGACCGCAGCCAAGCTCTCTTCGGTTCCTATCGCACTTCATCTAGACCATTGCACTGATTATGATCTCATTGTAAAATGTATCCGCGCTGGCTATACATCCGTCATGATCGATGCGTCGATGCATCCATATGAAGAAAATATTAGCCGCACGAAGGAAGTTGTGAAAGTGGCTACAGCCGCAGGCGTCAACATCGAAGCCGAGCTTGGCAAAGTCGGCGGCGTGGAAGACGATATCGTCGTCGAAGAAGAAGATGCGCGACTTGCCGTTCCTGAAGAATGCGCTGCGTTCGTCGAGGCGACCGGCGTCCCTACGCTTGCTCCAGCAATCGGCACCGCGCACGGTATTTATAAAGGTGAACCGAAAATTGCGTTCGAGCGACTGGAACGAATTTATGCAGATGTCAGCGTTCCACTCGTTCTGCACGGCGGCTCCGGCATTCCGGAAGAACAAGTGAAGCGCTGCGTGAAATATGGCATGGCAAAAATGAACGTTGCCACAGAGCTGCGCATTGCCTTCTCCGATGCGATTAAAGCCGTATTTGCAGGGAATCCTGACGAGAACGATCCACGTAAATATATGGTGCCTGCGAAAGAGGCAGTAAAAGCACTAGCTAAGAGCAAGATGGAAATGGCCGGCTGTATCGGCAAGGCGAACGCGGTTCGCTAACCGCTGCAACAGCCCGCTTCATGTTGGAGGAACGTATATGATTACAACCGTAACCTTGAATGCGGCGATCGATAAGACATACATCATCCCCGGATTCAACCTTAATTCCTTGCACCGGGCGGAGCAAATGAATGCGACTGCCGGAGGCAAAGGCATCAATGTGGCTCGCGTCATCCGCACGCTCGGTGAAGACGTGATCGCAACAGGGTTCGTCGCTGGCTTCAATGGGATGGCGATCTCAGAGAAGCTGCGCCAGGAAGGAATTCCGTCCGATTTCATCACGGTGGAGGGCGAATCGCGCCTCTGCTTGAATGTGATCGACCCGGAAGGAGGCACCCAGACGGAGCTGTTGGAAGCCGGCCCTTCCATTCCGGCAGAAGCGATAGAGTCGATGAAGGAGAGGATAGCGAAGCTCGCTTCGCGCTCCTCACATGTCGTCTTCTCCGGCAGTCTGCCCACAGGATGCCAGCTTGGGCTCTATGCCGAGCTTATCACCATCGCCCGTGGGGCCGGCGCTATCCCGGTGCTGGATACGAGCGGTGAGGCGCTGGTGGAAGGCATTGCTGCACGTCCTTATCTTATCAAGCCGAACGAGCATGAAGTCGTGAAGCTGACGGACGGCAACGCGGAAGAGGAAGACGACATCAAATCCGCTCTGCTCCGGCTAGCGAAGCAGGGCATCGCGAATGTCGTCGTCTCACTCGGTGAGCGCGGGGCGCTGTCCGCTATGGATAAGCAGTTATTCCGCGTGAGCATTCCGCGCATCGACGCCGTCAACGCCGTCGGCAGTGGAGATTCCATGGTTGCCGGTCTGGTCGTCGCGGACAAACGCGCTTTACCGGCGGAAGAACGGCTGAAGCTAGGGGCCGCCTGCGGCACGGCCAATGCGCTTATGCCATCCGCTGGCATGGTGCGGCTTGAGGATGTCGAGGCGTTGAAGCAACAAATTCAAGTGGAAATACTTCTATAACAGCAACCCTGCCCTATATATACGGCCGCCCGCATCCTGTCTGCCCAGACAGGTGCGGGCGGCCGTTTGCTTTCGTTATGTTTGCAGCTCAACGATGCCGTAGGCAACCTCGTAGGTGAGCGGAATGCGCCCATCGGGAAGCCGATAACGGTCGTCGTAGCACTTTACCATTTTCCGATAGAGCGTACGGTTCAACGCGCCGGCGGCAGCACTGCTTGCGACGGCGTTGCCCGCTCCGACGCGGCGGACTTGCTGCAGCATCGCCGGCACATCCGGGAAAGCATAGCGGTAGCTAGCCTCTTCCCATGTGACAGAAGGTGGCAACGCTTTATGGGACGACAGAGCTGCTGGATCCGCTGTAGATACCGCAGCGTGGGCAGTGCTCCGTGCAAGATTGTCTACAGGAGCAGCCGTACCAGCAGCCCGTTCGTCGGCCTCAGATACGGCGGCTCGTACAGGCGCGCTCAGCCACCCAAGCCAATCCTCCCGCGCCGGGTATGCCAGTCCGCGTGGAACCGACGGCAAGCCGAGCGCCGATTCGGCTTCTCCGAAAGACTCGTGCAGCTCGTGCAGCGTCCCCGGCATAAACGTAGCGAAGGCCAGCACTCCGCCCGGAGCAAGCAGGCGAAGCAGCCCGCCTGCCGTCTCCGCCGGACGGTTGAACCATTGAAAGGCGGCGCTGGAGACGATAAGGTCGTAAGATTGAGCGCGATCACGGCTTCCCCTCTGTCCGCCCTGCTCCTGCACCCACGCCTCCGCATCGGCGATGACGGGATCGAGGCGCCGTGCGGCTGTACCGGATTGCTCCAGCTTCGTGCAAGCCGCCCTCACCATTTGCGGCGACATATCGACAAGGGTCGCGGATGCCTCTGGAAATAACCGAGGCAGTTCAAGCGTCAGCAGTCCCGTACCGCAGCCGATATCTGCAATCCGGGAGACTGGTCCGGTACAGCTCGTCGAAATGCGCTGCGCCAGTTCGTGCGCCATCACACGCTGCACCTCGGCATAGCTGTCATACTCGTGCGCATGCTTGTCGAAGCGGCGCTGCACAAGCGATTTATTCACGTTCGCGCCCAGAAATGGACGCGGAGTCTCTGTTGAATCCGATGTCGTTGTCATACCACGACGTCAACTCCTTTCGCCAGCGAGCCGGTTGCGTAAGAAACGGCACATGCCCGGCCTGCGGCAGCACCGCAAAGCGGGCAGCGTTCCGCTGTCCGTTCAGCGCCTGTGCCCGCTTCACCGCGCCAAGCGGGCATACGGTGTCGTCCGCCCCGTGCAGCCATAGCAGGCGCGGCCCCGCCGGTGCCGCCGTCACCCGCGCCCACGCCGCGGCAAGGTCTGCCTGCTGCAGGTAGGCGAGACCGGCGTCAAGCCCTTCCGGCGTGAATGCATGCACGCCAGACTCAGGCGACGCGGGTTGAGCCGCTGCCATGGGCGCATGCGCAGAGCACGCCGTTCGCGCACGGTACTGCGCAAGCACCCGCCGCAGCCCGGCGTCATCGCGCTCGGCTGCGGAAGGGAGACATTCCGCGAACGCGCGGAGCGTCTCCTCGGGCGCATGCGCCAAGCGGCGGCGCATGCGCGCTACGACACGGTCGGGCCAACCGGCCTGCCCCGTGTCGTCAATGAAGCGCAGCGTCGTCCCACAGAAGACGATGCTGCGCACAGCTGGCATGGCGGGGGAAGCTGGCCCCGCCATCCATGCGGCAAGCGCCTCGAGGAGCAGCATTCCGCCCATCGACCAGCCGATCGCATGCCACTCCCCTTCCGGCTCCAGCCGGAAGGGCAGGCTCACCACTTCGCGGAGCTCCTCTATCGTGCGGCAGGAGGCATACGACACATAGCGATGGTCTAATGCGGGCAGCTCAGCGGCTAAATGCCGCCACGTCTCGGGTGACATCCCCCAGCCGTGCACCCATAACAGCTTCGGGCGCTTCGCCTTCGCAGCGGAAGCGTCTCCGCCTCCATTCGCTGCCGTTGTACCGTTCATCCCTATCTGTTGGCCATCATTTTCATATCTTCCTATCTCCATCATTAACAACCTCGCGTCATACTTACTATCATCCATGGCTGCTCTATTTTCTTCCACTTCCGACTGCCTATTGTCGTAAATTCGGCACCAGCGAAGCTGGCATGTCTGTCTCTACACTAAGAAGCGTTGAGCCTAGATATTTCGCGCCAAGCGTGCGACCGTATCCGCCACCCACAGCAAATCCTCGTCGCGATGCATCGGCGTCGGCGCAAAACGGATGCGCGCCGACCCTTCCGGCACCGTCGGCGGCCGAATCGCTACACCCGCGATGCCCGTCTCTGCCAGAGCGGCGCTCATCGCAACCGCGAGCTCATCCGTGCCTAGCATGACCGGCACGATATGGCTCGCACCCTCGCCGATGTCCAGTCCGCCGGCACGCAGCCGCGCGCGGAACAGCGCCGCCTTGCGCATGAGCTCGGACCGCGCTTCATCTGCAGCACGCACCTCGCTGAGCCGGGCACGAATGAGGGCTGCCATAAGTGGCGGCAGCCCGGTATTGTATATGAATGTGCGCGCCCGATTCACCAAATAGCGGATGACGATGTCATCCGCTGCAATATAGGCCCCGACGGCTCCAAACGCCTTCCCGTACGTGCCCATAATAACGTCCACGCGCTCATGCAAGCCAAGCTCATGGCACAGCCCGCGCCCTTCCGGCCCATACACGCCGCCGCTGTGGGCTTCGTCGACCATAAGCATCGCGCCGTATCGCTCCTTCAGCGTCACCAGATCGGTCAGCGGCGCCTCCGTCCCATCCATGCTGAAGACGGAATCAGTGACGATGAGCTTCCGCGGCGCCCGTCCCGCTCCACTGGTTGCGCCGACGCTCCACTTCTTCAGTTGATCCTCCAGGCGGTTCAAATCCCGATGCGGATAGCGCACATGATGCGCGCGGCTCAACACGATGCCGTCCACGATGCTCGCATGATTCAAGCGGTCGCTAAATACGGCGTCATGGCGGCCAACCAGCGCAGAAATGACGCCGGCATTGGCCATATAGCCGCTCGTAAAGACAAGGCACGCTTCCCTTTGCTTGAATTCCGCCATCTCCCGCTCCAGCGTGGCATGGTGCGGATCGTGACCAACGATGAGCCGTGAAGCTCCAGAACCTATTCGAACTCCAGGTTCACCCATAGCTTCTGTCTCCGTGCGCAATGCCTCCCACCCCTGTTCAGTAATCCAAGGAGCAAGACCTAAATAATGATTGGACGCCAAATTCAAGAGCCGTCTGCCGTCGCGCTCGATCCATCCGTTCTCCAGCCAGATGGCGGTCGACAAGCGGCGCAGCCGCCCCATTCGCTCCCTCTCATCCAATTCCTCTTTCATCCACGCCCATCGTTCCGAATTATTGATAACGCTAGTTACAGCGCACATTGTTCAATCTCAAATCCTAAATCCTCGATCATTTTATGATCCGCCGTCGCTTCCTGCCCTTCGGTCGTCAAGTAGTCCCCGACGAACACCGAATTCGCCGCATAAAGCGCAAGCGGCTGCAGCATGCCCAGATTCACTTCACGTCCGCCAGATGCGCGAATCTCCTTCGACGGGCAGATGAAGCGGAACATCGCAATTGCTTTCAAGCAGCGGCGCGGGTCCAAATCGTTCAAATGCGCAAGCGGCGTCCCCGGAATCGAATTCAAAAAGTTAATAGGAATCGAGTCCGCGTCCAGCTCATGCAAGGAGAACGCGACATCGACGAGCTGTTCGTCCGTCTCGCCCATCCCCATTATGACGCCAGAGCACGGCGACATCCCGGCATGCTTCGCCGTCTCCACCGTATGTACGCGGTCCGCATACGTATGCGTGGACGTAATATGAGAATAATGGCCTTCGCTCGTATTGAGATTGTGGTTGTAGCGGTCAACACCGGCCTGCTTCAACCGATTCGCTTGCTCCTGCGACAGGATGCCCAAGCAGGCGCAGATCTTCATTGGCATCGTCGATTTAATCTCCTCCACTGCAGCCACGACCTGATCCAGCTCACGTGAAGTCGGTCCGCGCCCACTGGCAACGATGCAATACGTACCCGCCTGCATCTCCATCGCTTTCTTCGCGCCATCCACAAGGATATCCTTCTCAAGCAGGGTGTACTTCTCAATCGGAGCGTCGGATACGCGCGACTGCGAGCAATATCCACAGTCCTCAGGACAGTATCCGCTCTTTGCATTAATAATCAGGTTCAACTTCACCTTATTGCCAAAATAGTGCCGGCGCACGCGGTACGCCGCGTCCATAATCGCGAGCAGCTCATCATCATCTGCGCGCAGCACACTCAGAGCCTCTTCCCGGGTGAGAGCCTCTCCCTGAATCGCCTTTCTGGCCAAATTACGCCAATCTGTCTCCACTATTATCATTGTGTCGCTCATCCTCATCGCTCCTTCTTCTCATCTTTATTCGCGTTCAAGCAGCCATTGCGTAAACCGGGTCATCCTAGTAAACGAAGCTAGCCACTGTTCCTGCCACATCGCCCATGCTGACGATTCGGTCGCCCGGGCGCGATCTGGCTGCGGAAGCCAGGGCACATGTCCCAGTACAGGAACATCCGCCATCGTCTCAATCATGCGGGCGTTCTCCTCTACTTCCTTCACTTCTGCCATCGTCGGAGGACCACTAAACGCTATGGCGATGTCTATATTTCCCCGTTCGCGTGCGTAATGCACCGCCGTAACCGTATGACTAACCGTCCCCAGGCCCGGTGAAGATACGATCAACAGTGGCACTCTGAGCTCATGTGCCATATCCGCCATCGTATGCCGCTGCGAGAATGGTACGGCGATTCCCCCTGCGCCCTCAATCAACAGAAATGCCTGTTGTTCCAACCGCTTACGCCCTTCCTCCAGCAAAGCCGTAAACGAAAATGCAACATCTGCACGTTCAAATGCCATCCAGGGCGCCAGCGGATCGCGCAGCGTCCAAGTCGCCAGCATTTCCTCGGGGAGCTCGGTCATCCCGCTTCCCATTCGCAAGCGATAACTGTCCGCTTCCGGGTCTCCCATAGTCACACCGCTTTGTACCGGCTTCCATAGCTGTAGCTTCCGCTTCCGAATTTGATGGAAATAAGCCGCAATCCCCGCAGTGACGACTGTCTTGCCAACGCCCGTTCCCGTTGAGGAAACGAACAATCCTTTGCTATCCCCTGACCCTCGTTGCATTTGCGGTTTCATGTTGGGCACCTCTTCTTTGTAAACCTATGTATATGAATATAGAGTTGACATTACATTCATCCATTTTACCGGAATGGCGGAATCAGCACAAGAGTTTGTTAACCAAATTAATACATGAAAGGTAAACATACATGAACTGCCTCTACATAAAATCCACACACATCTTTGGTACGCTGTTCTTCCAGCGATTCTTTAGCCCGCTTCCCTATACTGCAGCTGTTGGATGTGGGATCATACCTTTATCGATCCGTGATAGGTTTGCGATATAACGAAAATGCCCTCATGTACTAAAAGATCAAATGTCTATCATCAAGGAGGAACCAAATATGTGTCATTTTCAACCATCTCATCGTCTCCGCCCGCTTCTAACAATCTCGGTTGCAACCGTGCTGATCTTGGCCTTATCTTCAGGCTGTTCCCGGCAGCCAGACGGAGCGGAGACGCGGTTCAACACTTCGTCTGACGCGGGCGCGGCAGAGAATAACAGTACGCCGTCCGGCTCGAACGATCAGGAGCAATCAGCCCTACCCGCCAGCACCGCAGATGACTTCGGTGTTTTTGAATTGACCTCAATTCGCCCGCAGCCAGGAAATAAACCGATCACACTGACAATACAACAGGCGCGGCACAATTTCGGAGACGGACGCGAAGCAGACATTTGGGGCTATAACGGACAAGTTCCCGGGCCGCCGCTCGTATTTGCGGAGGGGGATCGCGTCACCGTGGACGTAAACAATCAGTTGGATGTCGGCACCAACATCCACTGGCACGGCTTGAAGGTTCCGATTCGGCAGGACGGTCCCGGCATCGACATGCAGCCCGGCAACCGGCACGAGTATGAGTTCACAATCCGGCAGACCGGAACATACTGGTATCACTCGCACTACCGTCCGGTCGAAGAGCAGGTCGAGCAAGGTTTGTACGCTCCTCTCGTTATTAAGACAGCGGCAGATCTGAAGTATGACCGTGATATCGTGCTTGTATTGGATGATTGGATGTTAGAAGAGAGACAAGCTTCGGGGAAGATGAAGATCGATGAATTCGACACGATAAATGGCAAGACCGGCTCTGCCATTCCTGCGTTAACCTTAAAGGAAGGGGAGCTCGTGAAGCTGCGGTTCGTCAATGCTTCAACCGTCAACTCGCAGAAGCTGAACCTGCCGGGACATACATTTCGTGTGACTCATTTGGACGGAGCGGCGCTGGCGGAGCCATTTGAATCCGATACGATCCTTATCAGTCCCGGAGAACGTGTCGACGCCGAACTGCTGGGCAGCTATAGCGCTGGCAGCTTCGAGCTGACCAACGGCCGGGGCCGCGGCATGCGTCTGCCGATCATATATAACGGACAACGGAACGAAGTAACAGCATCACCGTTCCTTGCACCTGCGCCCCGTCCGCTGCTGACGGAAGCGCCTCAGTCGCCTGACTTTACGGTACGCCTGAATTCGGGCATGGTGAGCGGCAATCTAGAAAGCGACGGGAAGATGAATCAAGGTATGACGAATAGAGGAGCGATGAGGGGAGGCATGATGAACCATCGCATGTCGTGGCTGATTAACGGGCAAGCCTTTCCCGATACAGAGCCCCTTCGCATCGAGACTGGCCGCACTTATACAATGCGAATCTATAACGATGACCATCATATGGCGCATCCCATGCATCTGCATGGCACACACTTTCAAGTGCTCTCCTTCAACGGCGAAGCGCCGGCGCGGGAGTTGTTCAAGGATACCGTCAATGTCCCTCTGGCCGAGTATGTAGACATTGCATTCCGCTTCGATGAAGCAGGAGAATGGATGTTTCACTGCCATATTTTGAATCACGAGGACGGCGGCATGATGACATCCGTCATCGCCGAGTAAAACGGATTGGGCCCGCACAACTTTAACTTGATTCAAAAAAGGAGCTGCCTCATTTTTAGATAGCCCCTTTGTACTTGAAAAGCCCAGGAAGCTTGGTATTATCCCCTCTATGTGTATATGTTCTTGTCTTTTCCGACAATTCTGATCTGTGGTCTCAGAAATTCAATTTTTTAATCAGTGCTAGTGACGTAATGCATTGCGTTCGCAATGCATTAACCGTCCAAGTGTATTTCTTGGAGTATACCGCTTTCCTTTTTTTGAGCCTCCGTTTTCAACGTACAATTCTATTTTTTCACCGCTGCTTTAAGATTCACCCCCTATCACTCTATACAACGAACCATCCACACAAAAATGTGACAGTAAAACAAAAATAAAAAGGATGCAACATAAAAATAATTTGTTTAGATATCTAAATCTATTTTCCGCTTGCTTATATTTATTTCATTTGCTAATATAACTGACGAACGTTCGTTAAATCGGAGGTGGTTTTATTGAAAAGCAATGGCATTAAGGAAGCCGCTCTAAAATATTTCACAATTCATGGTTATGAAGGAGCATCCCTTTCTCTAATCGCTGAAGAAGTCGGCATGAAAAAACAATCCATTTACGCCCATTTTAAAGGAAAGGATGATCTTTTTCTGCAAGTTTTACGTGATGCGAAAGAGACGGAGCTATCTTCAAAGCTTCAATATTTCAGCAACATTGATTCAAAAAATCCCGAAAAAGATTTATACGGATTTCTGCAATTGGTAATCGATCTATTCCAAAAAAATGAGCAGTTAAAATTTTGGCTGCGTATGTCTTTTTTTCCGCCGGCACATCTCGCAAAAGCAATCGAAAAGGAAGTAATCGATATCGAGGAGAAGGTGCAGTCGATACTGGAAAGTAAATTTCAGGCTTGGATCGATGCTGAAGCAATAGTCGGAGATGCAGCAAAAACGCCGACCCTCGCCTTCTTAGGAGTAGTCGATTCCATTATGCTGGAGCTTGTATACGGCAATGATGAGAAACGGCTGAAGGATAAATTAGCAGCCTCTTGGACCGTATTCTGGAGAGGTATTTCACATTAATGATTCTTACAGAAAGAAAGTGTTGATACATGAAGAAAACAATAAAAGAACAAAAGACGGTATTACTTATTCTTTTAAGCAATATATTCATTGCCTTTCTAGGAATTGGTCTCATCATCCCCGTTATGCCGTCTTTTATGAATATTATGCATTTATCAGGCAAAACGATGGGCTATCTTGTTGCTGCATTTGCGGTGGCACAACTGCTTATGTCACCACTCGCAGGACGATGGGTTGACCGTTACGGCAGAAAGAAAATCATCATCATCGGCTTATTCCTTTTCGGTGTCTCAGAACTTATCTTTGGGTTGGCCACGAATGTATCGGTGCTTTATATATCAAGGATTCTAGGGGGAATTAGTGCCGCCTTTGTTATGCCAGGTGTTACTGCATATGTGGCAGATATTACATCCGTTCAGGAACGGCCAAAAGCGATGGGCTATATTTCTGCCGCCATTAGCACGGGCTTTATTATAGGACCTGGCATCGGTGGCTTTATTGCAGAATACGGTGTGCGTATGCCCTTCTTCTTTGCGGCAGCCATTGCCTTTTTAGCATGCATTTCGTCCATATTTATTTTAAAAGAGCAGCTGACAAAGGAACAGCTTGCAGAAATTTCCGCAAATACAAAGCAAACAAACTTTATAAGCGATTTAAAAAGATCACTTCATCCGCTTTACTTTATCGCATTTATCATTGTATTTGTGCTCGCTTTCGGTTTATCAGCATATGAAACGGTTTTTAGCCTGTTTTCTGATCATAAATTCGGCTTCACGCCGAAGGACATTGCAGCCATTATTACAATAAGCTCAATCTTCGGCGTTATTGCGCAAGTATTTATGTTTGGAAAAATGGTAGAAAAACTCGGTGAAAAGAAACTGATCCAATTATGTTTAATTACAGGTGCAATATTGGCGGTGGCGTCCACCTTGATCTCTAGCTATTTGGCCGTGCTGGCGGTAACTTGCTTCATCTTCCTCGCATTTGATTTGCTTCGTCCGGCATTGACGACATTTTTATCAAAAGCTGCCGGGAAAGAGCAAGGATTTGTTGCTGGAATGAATTCAACCTATACGAGCTTAGGTAATATCGTCGGGCCAGCGATGGCAGGAATACTATTTGACGTAAACATCCACTATCCTTATCTTTTCGCTGCTGTCATTATGGTCATTGGCCTCGGTATTACAGTCATGTGGAAGGAAAAACAATTGGGAGAAAGCTTAGCGGAATAATTTGAAAAGCACGGGGCGTATTTATAAATAACACCATTTACTTTGTCGGTAGTGCCAGCTTCGCTGGTACTGCCCCATCCAGAAGATATATCCCTTCTTGATACCGCTCGTAATCTGCCTTTAGCTGCAAAATCATTTCCGTTTTTTTCATCTTCATCCGTCCTTTCAAGTAGCCTGGCCTATAGTCAAGCCAATCGTGGACCTTCTCAATTTCATAGCTAATGTCCTCGGCCACCGCTTGAACCCCGTTGCTCCGCTCCACCCCCGCAGTACCTGTCACCGTTCCAGCCCGTTTTTGCTTTTAATCCAAGTACCCGCGGTTGCGGAGCGTAGCGCAGCAAAAAGCCCAATGGAACATAGATCCGCTTTCTGGCTGCTGCGCTTAGTGATCTCTGTATCGATTGGGCTTTTAGTAGTGGTGGGGGGTCGTGGCCGTTTTATATACGCAACTCCTATTACATTCTGATCGGAGGTTCCACCATGTTCTTTCCTGACTGCAGGGGAGAGCGGATCTATGACGCATTGCTCAAGGTCCTAACAACATATCCGCCATGGCGAGGAGGAGGAATACGCTAATTTTCTGAATGAAGGGTAGAGTGAACCAAAGGGTCTAAATAGGAACATTCGCTCTGGATACGCCTCGCTCCTGTAAGCCCGAACCCCTGCCCTAGCCGGGCTTTAGGGACAAGCGTGAACCGCATGGCGATACGCATTGAAGGTTCTCTCCGTCATCCTCTTGTACAAGAAAAGAGAGCGGTCAAATGCATCCGCTCTAATCGTTCTCGCTGCGATCACTGTCTGGACGCTTCCCTCGATCCCTATCTTCATTGAATTCGCCCGTATCCAGTTCCATGTCCTCTTGTTTGATGATTTCATGAATTTGATGCTTAATCGTCTCTGAGCGGGTTCCGAATATTGCCTGCACATTGTTGCCGACCTCAAGCACCCCCGAAGCGCCCAACTCTTTCAATCGGTCTTTGTCCACATCCCCCTTATCCTTGACCTGTACACGCAAGCGCGTAATGCAAGCATCCAGGGAAGCGATGTTGTCCTTGCCGCCAAGCGCTGTCAGTATGCCGCGCGGCAGTTCTCCCGCCGTTGCCGCTCCTTGCCTAGAGGCAGCAGCCGGTGCGGCCGCTTCCCTTCCGGGTGTCTTGAGATTGAACTTGCGGATGGCGAAGCGGAATCCAAAATAGTAAATGAGCGCAAGCACCAAGCCGACCGGGATGACGAGCCAGTAAGGCGTCCGATGCTGGAGCACGCCGAACAGCAAATAATCGATGACGCCGCCGGAGAACGTCATGCCGATTTTGACGCCGAGCAGATGCATCGTCAGGAACGAAAGACCCGCAAAAAGGACGTGAACGGCAAAGAGAAGCGGCGCCACGAACAGGAAAGAGAATTCGAGCGGTTCCGTAATTCCGGTCAAGAACGACGTGAGCGCTGCCGAGCCCATAAGCCCCGCCACGAGCGTTTTATTCTCCGGGCGCGCTTCATGGTATATGGCGAGTGCTGCCGCTGGCAGCCCGAACATCATGAAGGGATATTTGCCGGTCATGAACGTACCCGCCGTCAGCTCGACACCATCCTTCAATTGGGCGAAAAAGATCTTCTGATCCCCTCGGACCAGCTCGCCTGCTTTGTTCACATATTCCCCGAACTCGAACCAGAACGGCGCGTAGAAAATGTGATGCAATCCGAATGGAATGAGCGCCCGTTCACAGATGCCGAAGATGAAGGCCGCAAGCGCGCGGTTCGAATCGATGAGCGAATGAGAGAATGCATTCAGACCAACTTGAATGGGCGGCCATATGAACACCATCACGATCCCGATAATAAGCGACGTGACGGCTGTTATTATCGGAACAAAGCGCTTGCCCGCGAAGAAGCCGAGGTATGAGGGCAGCTCAATCGTGAAAAAGCGCTTATACAGCGTTGCCGCCGTGATGCCGATAATAATGCCGCCGAAGACGCCCGTCTGCAGCGTCGGCACGCCCTGCACGATGGCGTACGCGAAGTTGGACTCTACCATGTCCGGCGTTACGTTCATTATCACTTTCATCGTCACATTCATGACGAAATATCCGACGATGGCGGCAAGCCCTGCCACACCGTCCCCCCCGGCCAGACCGATGGCTACCCCGACAGCGAACAATAAGGACAAGTTATCAAACACGATGCCCCCAGCTTGCTCCATCACGTTGGAGATGATACTGATGGTGCTGCTGCCCAGCACCGGAATCCTTGCAATTAGATCCGGATTGCGAAGCGCATTGCCGATACCGAGCAGAATGCCGGCCGCAGGCAGAATGGCGACAGGCAGCATCAGTGCCTTGCCGACCTTTTGCAGCACGCCGAATATGGATTTAAACATAGAACTCAACCCCTAACTATGTGCATGATCTTCAGAATGGATGAGAAACCTGTTGTTACCATTTCCAATCCGTTCTAGTGCTATGCACGCGGGTGAGTACTGATTTACAGAGTCATAACTTCATGTAAACTCATACAAATTCATGATACTTCATATACGACAACGCCCTTGGAAACTCCCAATTCAGGGTAGCGCGCCATAATGGCCGGCAGCTCGCCCAAGCGAAAGCGGTGGCTGATGAGCGGCTCGATGCGCAGAAGAGCTTTTTCGGAGAGATCTATTTAAGCGTGGAGCAGGAGACGAGAGGGCGCGGCAAGCATCTGCTTATCCAATCCATCAACAAAGAATCGGAGCTTGAGCTTACTTTGCCGCCGTTTTTGGAAAATCTGGACGTAGACGGCATCCTTATTTTGTCTCACCTTAGTACGACTTACACGAACGCAGTTATTGCCACCGGCATTCCGACAGTGCTAATTGACCATCATCATCCGGCCATTCATATCGACTGCATCTTGACGAACAATCGCTTCAGCGCATATGAGGCCGTTCAGCATCTGTTCGAGCTTGGGCACCGGAATATCGGCTTTATGGGCAACATCAGCTTCTCACCCAGCTACTACGAGCGGCTGGATGGGTTCCAACTGGCACTTCGCGATTTGGGACTCGATGTCAATCCGGACTAGATCGTGACGGATGCGCTTGAGCAGTCGGAATATATGATGCAGACGATGAAAGCCATCAGAACCCAACCGACCGCTTGGTTTTGCGTGAACGATGGCCTCGGGTTCCTCGCCAACTCCACGCTGCATCAGCTTGGCTTTCAGGTGCCGGATGACGTATCCGTCTGCAGCTTTGATAACGGGCAGTTATCCCGCTTGGCCACGCCCACGACGACAACGATGGCCGTCGATTTGAATCTGTTCGGCCGCAAAGCCGTCGAGCAGTTGTTCTGGCGCATGGAACACAAGGTTGAGCCGTTCATGGAGCTGTTGCTGCCGACGAAGCTCATCGCACGAGAATCCACCGCGGCACCGAGAAGCTAAAAAACGATATTAAATCGAATTACAAAGGGGCTGTCCCAAAAGTAGAATTTCTACTTAAGGGACAGCCCCTTCTCTCGTTAACTGACATCAAGTGGCGGATAATTAAGAAAGGATTGACGAAGCAACTGTTTTATGAAAAAATATAAATACCAACGGTCGGTATCTAATAGGAGGATGGATAATGGCAAGAAACAAATATCCCGAGAAGACATTGGAGCAAATTCTAACGGTGTCAGCAAAACTGTTCACCGAGAAAGGCTTTGACAAAACTAGCATTCAGGACATTATTGATGCTTTAGGAATGTCAAAGGGAGCAATATACCACCATTTTAAATCAAAAGAAGAGATATTGGATGCGGTCATGAAGCAGCGCTCTCAATCTACGACAGAGATGTTCGACATGTTAATTCAGAATACACAAGCGAATAATGCAAGAGAGAAGCTTGTGAGTATATTAGAAGCGGTTGCCACAGACAAAGATACACATTCCATAGACAGCGTGTTGAGCTCACAGATCAAGAACCCGCAGTTTGTAGTGACAGGGATCAAGGACTGTGTCATTAAGGATACTCCCCGGATTGCTCAAATTATGTTGCAAGGTAGAGAAGACGGATCCATTGTTACCGATTATCCGACTGAATGTGCGGAGATTTTCTTGTTGCTGTTGAACATATGGATAAACCCGGTTTTATTTGAACGCAACCGTTCGGATACCCTTCGTCGTTTACAATTTTTACAGCAGATGATGAAGCAGTTAGGTGTTGATGTTGTCAGTGATGCATTAATTGAGAAAGCAACCGACCTGTACGCGAATATGGGCGGATATTCACAAGATGGGCAATGAATGTTTACAAAGGGGGCTCGGTGATGCACATCGGATTTATTGTAGGGTCAACGATCGCAAGTGCGGTGTTGATTGCAGGCATTATTGGATGGCTGCTGAGCAAACGTAAGGGTTATAAAAATGTGTGGGCAGGTTGGGCGATCGTGTTCGGTGTCTTCGCCCTAATCAGCGCAGTAATAAATGCGGGGATTCGGTAGTGAGCTGCTTGTCATTTAAATGTGAATGGTTGAATAAGGAGGCGCTAATTGCAAATGGTTAATCAAAAAATACTTGCAGCGACCAAAAAGCTGTCTAACAACACGTATCATAAGGCGATGAATCGCGCCCAAAAAGCAACCCACCCATCCCCAAAAGCAGTATACAAAGGTGCAGTAATCAGTGGAGGTATTGGACTTGTTCTGTTGGCTGCGGGAGGTGCGGGGCTACTGTTTAACCTGCACCTATGGGCATGGGGCTTGCTTGGTTCCGGAATCATTGTAGTGGGTGTCAATGTGTTCAGTGCACTTAGAAGTATCTCCAAATAAAACCAACGATTATAATTGACAAAAAAGGGGCAGCCACCGTCATTCATTATGACTTTTGGGGCAGCCCCTTCCCTATGCATCCATTGAATTATTCAGCTTCCAACGCTTGTACCGCAAGCGCCAACGCGCCCGTAATGCCGGCCCGGTCTTGCAGCGCCGGCGGAACGATATAATCGTCGCCGCACTCCAATACAGCAGGATGCTGCACATAGCCGTTCAGCAGTTCCTTCACTTGCTCGCGAATACGCGGGAACAGGTGAAGCTGCTTCGATACGCCGCCGCCGAGAATGATTTTCTCAGGGGAGATCGTCAAAATATAGTTCATCAACGCTTGCGCCAAGTAAAAGGTTTGGAATTCCCAAGCCTTGTGATCATCGCCCAGTTCGTATGCTTTCACGCCCCAACGGCCTTCAATGGCAGGTCCGGCCGCCAGCCCTTCCAAGCAATCCTTATGATACGGGCATTTGCCTTCATACGTATCTTCGGGATGGCGCTTCACCATGATGTGTCCCATCTCCGGGTGAACCAAGCCATGCACGAGCTTGCCTTCCACTACCGCGCCTGCGCCGATGCCCGTGCCGACCGTAATGTACAGGCAGCTGTTCAAGCCCTTGGCCGCGCCGAAGATTAATTCGCCGAGCGCCGCACCATTGACGTCGGTGTCGAATCCTACCGGAACGTTGAAATGGCGCTTCAGGTGGCCGACGACATCATAGCCGCTCCAATGCGGCTTCGGCGTCTTCGCGATATGACCGTATGTCGGGCTTTGCTTGTTCAAGTCTACCGGACCGAACGATCCGAAGCCAATGGAGCTTACCCCTTTATCCTTGAAAAATTCAACCGTACGATCCATTGTCTCTTCCGGCGTCGTCGTCGGGAAAGACTCGATATGTTGAATTTGTCCATCCGGCGTGCCTACAGCGACGACAAACTTCGTACCTCCGCCTTCAATTGCACCTAACAGTTTCATTGTTTCTCCCTCACCTTCTCCAAGCCTGTCCTTCTCTACGATGTTCAGGCGGGGTTATCCGCCAATCCGCGTAATGCCGCGCATTCTGCCTATCTGTCGCGCGGCAGCACGATAACGCTTCCATCCTGTTCATTATAACATCGCCTATCGGATGTTCCAATAAGTTGCGCGCATCATCTAAGATTCGGACACATATGCTGAGCTTTCTACCCTTTTGCAGGTGTTCCATGCTGGAAATGACGATAGACTTTCGCAAGCTGATGCGCTAAAATATGAGCAAGTTATTTTGCTAAAACGCGCCACTAAGGAGGAGCCACACCATGACCGTTACGACGTCTCAGCAAGGAATGTTTGGTCAATTTGGCGGCAGCTTTGTTCCGCCGCAGCTGCAAGATGTAATGAATCGGCTTGCCGAAGCTTTTTATCATTACAAGGATGACCCGGAATTTATCGAAGAATACAAAACGTACTTGCGTGAATTTGTCGGACGGGAAAGCCCACTTACCTTTGCCAAGCATCTGACTGCGAAGCTTGGGGGCGCGAAAATCTATTTGAAACGCGAGGATTTGAACCATACCGGATCCCACAAAATCAACAACGTGCTCGGGCAGATTTTGCTTGCGAAGCGCATGGGCGCGCATCGGATCATTGCAGAGACGGGAGCCGGCCAGCATGGCGTAGCGACTGCGACCGTCTGCGCGATGTTCGATATGGAATGCGTTATATATATGGGAGCCGAGGACATCCGCCGTCAAGCGCTAAATGTGTTCCGCATGGAGCTGCTGGGCGCGAAAGTCGTCTCGGTTGCAAAAGGGCAGGGCAGACTGAAGGACGCTGTGGATGAAGCCTTGAACGACCTGGTTGAGAACTACGAGAACACCTTCTACCTGCTTGGTTCTGCTGTAGGCCCCCATCCATTCCCTTCGATGGTCAAGCATTTTCAAGCGGTAATTAGCGAAGAATCGAAGCGTCAGATAATGGAAAAGGAAGGACGATTGCCAGATGCCGTATTGGCATGTGTCGGCGGCGGCAGCAATGCCATCGGTTCCTTCGCGCATTATGTGGATGAGCCTGCGGTGCGGTTGATTGGCGTGGAGCCGGAACAAGCCCCTACGTTGACACAAGGCGTGCCCGGCATTCTGCACGGCTTCAAATGCCTCGTTCTCTTCGACGAGGAAGGCAATCCGGCGCCAACCTACTCCATCGCGGCGGGACTCGATTATCCCGGCATCGGCCCGGAGCACAGCTATTTGAAAGAATCGGGCCGCGCGGAATACGTGACGGTGACGAATGAAGAAGTGCTCGAAGCATTCCAAGTGCTGTCCAAGACGGAAGGCATCATCCCGGCGCTGGAAAGCGCGCATGCGGTCGCGCATGCGTTGAAGCTCGTTCCGGTGCTGGACGGCAATCAGATCGTCATCATCAACATCTCCGGCCGCGGAGACAAAGATGTGGAGCAAGTGTTCGAGATGCTCAAAGCGAACAAATAGCGGCAATGCAGCGCAATACAGCCATAGTCCGCATGGGAACGGGACTATGGCTGTTTCACGTTTTACTCAATCGTTCACTGTCCGGCTGGACGCCCATGCCGCTTTTTACGTACAGGGCAAAAAAATCACCTGGATTTTTACTGACTTTGGTTAATTTGGCCGTCTCCGCCTCGGCAATCTTTTTGTTATTCTGGACGGAAGAAGCTTTGGAGTCCGCCGTGATGGCACTTTTTGCCTTCGTTGGTTGCGATGCCGCCTCTGCGGCTATATTCAGCGAACCGAACAGCCGGATGCCGCAATTGCCGCCTTGCTCATGTTTTTCATGCGAAAAATTCTCCTCTCCCTATTCACAGGGGTCTGCTGCCGCCAGACAATGCACCAGACTCCGCCGGTTGGCCATCTGTATTCGTCGCTTACCTATTCCTGCGGGCCAATTCGAGCTCCACCTGCGCCTTTTGCTGCAGCTCCGCCAGCGCCTCGTCCACTGACTGCTCATTATCGGTAACGGATTGCAGCGCTTCATTCACCAGTGAAGAATACGCCTCATAGAAGCTCTCCGGGATGTTCTTCTTCCACGGCTCATTCGCCCGATGCTTCGCCGGCTTCAGCATATAAATCGATTCCGCGCCTCTTTCCAAGCCTCTCGGAATATATCCTGTCCGCGCCGGCAGCTCGCTTCTTCCGTTGCGGGATATGACCTTTGCCATCGCCGCGCCGTTCATGAACTTGACAAGCTCCCAAGCATCTCGCTTATTCGTCGAATCCGCAGCGATCGCGAATATTTGTGTCGCATAGGTACTCGCGGATTCATCCACGCGCGCCGGATCGATCGGGGCGGTCACCATGCCCCAATTCATCTTGGAAGACCCGCCAATGTGTGCAGCAAAGGACGAATCATTGATAATCATCGGGAGTTCCCCGTTAACGAATTTGTTCATGGCCAATATATAACGCGATCCAGGCTCGCCGTCCTGCTGCGGCGGACGAACCGATACCGCCTTGTTCCGGATCGCATCGGCCGTTAACTGAAACGCTTGCTTCCAGCCTTCGGATTGCAGCATCACCTGCTTCCCTTCCGCGTCGAACAGCTGCAGATTCATCGCAGCCGCAACTCCCCGCAATACGTCAGAAGCTTCATTATCCATCAATCCGTATGAAGTATCCTCATCCGTTCTGCCGTTATGGAACCGGGCAGCCAGTTCGAATAGCTCCTTCCAAGGCATCTTGTCGACCGGCGGATCGATATGCATATCCTTGAACATATCCGCATTGTAGTAAAGGAACGAAGCTCTGAGCGTGGGAGCAAGTCCAAATAGAGAACCGTTTCCCCTTTCACGCAGCATGTCGATCAAGCCTGGCGCATAGCCGTCCAAATCGAATTGCTCCTGCTTGAAGGCCGATTCCAAATCATATAGCTTGCCCATGCTGGATAATTGATCATACTCATCCAGATTTAGAACGAGCACGTCCGGCTTCTGGCGCTCTATCATACGCTGTAACTTTTCCAATGGGCTTAATTCATTCGGTTCGCCCTCCCCCTCATCCCACGACTGGATTACTTCGATTTCAATGTCAGGGTACTGGCTGTTAAATAACTGGCCGTACTTGATATGGAAGTCCTCTACATAGGGATAATATACCTTCAGCTTCCCGTTGCCTTCACCGCTTAGCTCGTCCGGCACGGGCTTATTCCCGAAGCACCCGCTTATGAGCAGGACGATGCTGAGCAGAAGCAGTACAGCCGCTTTACGTTTTCCGGTTCGCCTCATTTCTTCACTTCACTTCTCCTTTGCACTCCTATTCATCGATCTCTTTTATTTCACATTGTCTTGGCGCGCCTTCTGAAGCGCTGCCTGTGCCTTCTGCTGTAGTTCTGCCAAGGCTGCATCCACGGCTTTCTCATTTTCAATGATGGCCTGTAGCGCTTCTTCCCGCAAAGGAGCATATACACTGTTGAATTCATTAGGAATCCGCTTTATTGCCCACTCGAATTTCCTATTTTTTATTTGCAATGCATAGAAAGCTTCTGTACTCTTGCCCTGAATCGACTTGACGAATCCGGTTCGCGTCGGCAGCTTATAGTACATGGTGGAGCTTGCCTTCGCCATCTCCGGTCCGTTGACGTACTTAACAAATTCCCAGGCCGCCCGCTTATTGCTCGATTGCTCGTTTATGGCAAAATACTCATCGGAAATCGCGCTTGGCGTTTCATTCGGGTGGGTGGGATCAATAGGGACAGGAACCATTCCCCAATCCATCTTGCTCGCCTTCTTGTTGCTCGAATCGCTAAACTCACGAATAAAGCCTGATCCACCAATGGTCATAGCAGCATTGCCTTGCAGGAAGAGATTATCGGACGAACGGAGAAACCTCGTATCTCCCGATTTCTGAACCTGCAGCGCGCGGGCACGTATTGCATCCGTCACCATTTGATATGCCTGCTTCCAGCCCTCGGATTCGAGCAAGATATTCTCCCCCTTAGCATCGAATTCCTGCAGGCCCCATGTGTCCGCTATGCGATTCAGCATCCGAACCGCGTTCTCATCGCCAGCATATAGCCCAGGCATTCCCGCATCTTCGAAGCGCGCAGCCAGATCGAACAGATCCTTCCAGGTCATGCCGCCTTTTGGCGGTTCTATCGCATTCGCTTTGAACAAATCGGCATTATAATAAATCACATCCGTAAAGAAAAACGGCGGCAGGCCAAATAGCGTGCCTCCTCCCTTCTCTCTCACCATATCAATCAAGCCTGGCATGAACCCTTCCAGATCGAATTGCTCCTGCTTGATGATCGGCTCTAAATTATATAATTTGCCGTCCAATGCGTATTCTTCATAATATTGAGGTGGCAGAGTCAACACATCGGGCTGCTGTTCATCAATCAGCTTCGCTAATGCCGTCCCATAATCAACGCCTTTTTTCGTTTGCTGGAATAATCCCTTGGTCTCGACCACTTCAATGTCGATATTCGGAAATTTGAGCGTAAATACATTTCCGTATTCTCGAAAGAAATCGCCCTCATCATAGGAAAGCACTTTTAATTTGCCGCGGCCATCCTTTCCGAGCTCCTCCAGCACAGGCTTCGTTCCGAAGCATCCACTCACCAGAGCCATAATGCTTACCAGAATCGTGCCTTGCTTCAACCACGAACCCCATCGCATCTCGCCTATCATTCTCCTTTGCTTCCGTATCCAAAGCCGCAGGCAACCCGTACCTGCAGCTTCTGTCGGCCTTAATCCCTATCATTTTTTAATCATCGTTTTCGCAAGCTTGACTAACTCTTCCTCCGTCAATGAATTTCCAGGATTCACGGAGATGAAAAATACCTTTCCGTTTTTCGACCAGGTAACTTGATTTCGATCAGTATGTAAGCTATCTGCGGCGGATTCGTATTTGTATTCTTTAGTCTTCTTATCTTCGCTATAATCCGTTTGCATGTGGAGAATGATATTATCTTTTCCTTTTTTGTACTCCAGTTTGATATCTCCTGCTTCCTTCCATTCCATCTTTTTGGAATATACCACTTTGCCTTTGGCTTCAGCCTTCACTTGTGCCTCGAACTGTTTACTGGACGGACTTTGGATTACTCCTTTAACAAAGGTATATCCTTCTGGCATCCCCTCTGGCTCCTGCACGATTGCTCCCTTTAATTTAGTAGTCCATTTCTTGTAGTCTTCGTATTTCTGAAATGTTGGGAATTCCACATAATATAAAAACTCACTATCGCCATTCAGCTTCTTATCACTGACATACACAAGGTAAACGTCCCCAGGATTTTTTTTGATTTTTACTATCCTTGCCTTCTCCGCTTCGATCATTTTCTTTTTCTCTGCATCAGTCGGAGCTTTGGCCGCTGCCGTTTTGAGCGTAATGCTGTTGATTGATTGCGACGACGCTGCCTGTACAGCAGCACTCATGGAACCTAGCAGCAGGATGCTGCAAAGTGTAGCGATTGTTACTTTCATTGTGTTTTTCATGGGTTATTCTCCTCTCTAAATTTCAAACGATTTTCGGATGTTAGTCAGGCCGCACTATCGTGTTTATAGGATCCCTTAGGCGCAAGCCTCTATCCTAATTAACACGGTCGCTCTTATTTAGGTTCACTAATTTGGGGGAAATTCAAAAAAATGCTGCCCTCACGTCATATCCTGACGGGGACAGCATCGTTCATCCTATTGCAACTTTATTTTCAAATCCCGATCCCAATGTCGAATGTAGAACTCAAATAAGTAAATCTCTGTTTCGTTTCCCTTAAATCCGCGATACACGTTTACATACTTGTTGGAATTCTCCCAATCGAGCCAGTTCTCCTCCCATTGGTAAAACAGGACTTTCCCGAATATTCTCTCGTCTCCCTGTTTCATGTACGTCTGAGTAACGCCGCTGAACTTTAGATTCTCGCTCTCGTTCTCGACATACAGGTCACCGTTTTTGGTATAGTAGGTTACTTTGACCGGATAACCCTCTACGTTCACAATCGTTTCTTTCTTTTCATCTGTAATAGCTGTCAACTTGATTGGCTTCTTATAGTAACGTATCTTCTCGATCTCACGTTCCAACAACAATTCTACCGGCGTGTCCGCGGTCAACCGCAGATCGTGCCTTGCCGGAAATGTGAAAGCTTGCCGATATCCATGGAGCGGAGTATTGGCATATTCCAATGGCATCTCCCACCCTTCAAGCTTACGTCCGTTCACTAGCAACGAAACTGTCCGATATGGAATTTCGTGGAATTCTCTCTTATTCTCTACCTCCAATTTTATCGCAGTCGGCCTGATAATCAGCTTGCGGAGGATCGAGTCCCCTTGCGCCGTGTGGATCGGAATGTTTAATTCCCGGGTCACTGACGCCTTTATCGCCTTCTCCTTGTTCAAGGTGAACATACCGATATTCCATTCTCCCTCGATATGGCTTCCCTTCACGCCATATACAAATTCGAATGAATTGTCACCCTGCAGTAGTTCGTCCGAGCTATAACCTTCTTGTACACCCCATTCTGGATGTCCCCCAATCTCGATCGTTCTAGTCGTCTTATCGCCTGATCGAATTACCATTTCCCCTCCCTTTTTCACCACAATTTGAGGGCCAACGATGTTGAAATTCGAATCATCCGTGTAGGACACAGAGTATTTGAGGGTTGCTTGCCCTTGTCCGCCTTCCATGAACTGCACCTTCAATTCCTCGATCCCGCCATCATGAATCGGAAAAGTCTGTACCTCTGCCTTGTGCGGATTCAAATCGATTGGTACACGAACATAGTCGTACGCCTGCAGCCCACGCGCAGACAATTGCACATTCTCTTCCTTGCCGGGAACCGTCCAGGACGTTTCGAAGAATCCGTTGTAGGTTCGGCTTTCTTCATCCCAATTATGCCAATAGTAGCCTTTATCCCAGTTCATATTCATCTTCTGCACAAGATCCAGACTTGCAATGGAATTTCCCTTCTCGTCTTTGAAATCAAATTGGTCGAACGTCCATTTCCGTTCCTGCTTATCCCCTGTATTCAAGCTGTATAACAGCGTGGTTCCATTATCGTCGGACACCGCCGTATCGATTGCGAATGTGACGCCGCTATTCGTAACCTTCTTATTGATCGGCTGCCCGAATCCATGCTGGATCGCTGATTCCACACCTTGGAGAGAATTAAAATCCCACTTCCCGGAAATATAGGCGAGAACCGGGGTAGCTAACAGCACAAATACAGCCGCTGACAGCACGGCGGCTAAGCGGCGTCCTCGGAACAACGGTACCGTCCTGGACGATGCGGAAGTTTTTTGCTTATCCTGCGCGTTTATGGCCGCCTCGATCCGCATCCACATTGCATCGAAGTCCGGATAGGAATGGTTGCCGTCATCGCCCAGCTGCTGAGAAAGATTTTTTATTTCGTTTGTTCTCTTCTTCATGTTCCGCACCTTCCTTCCTGCCTTTTACCTGCTTATGTACGCTGCTATTCCCCGGCCTGCCCCTCTCATCCGGCTCAATCTGACCCGACTCATCCAGCATGACCTTCATCAGCTTCAAACCTCTATTCAAGCGGGATTTCACCGTGCCAATCGGGATCTCCAAAATCTCGGCAATTTCCGCAAGAGCCAAATCGTTCGTGTAACGGAGCGTCACCACTGCCCTGATTTTATCAGGCAGCTGCGCCATGCGTCGCTTCCATTCGTCCTCCGTCTCCTGCCGCTCCACCATGCTGAGCGCGGACGGCTCCACCTGTTCCCGCTGGAACAAGAGCAGCATTTTCTCTTTCATCCGTCTCGTCTTGCGTCTGCGCAGATGGTTCAAGCAGTGGTTGACCGTAATGCGCATGAGCCACGTTTTGAGATACTCCACCTGCTGCCAGCCGGAGGTTAACGCCTTCATGAACACCTCTTGGCATACATCTTCCGCGTCTGACGCATCGCGCAGCATATAATAGCAGGTCCTGTACACTTCTTTGTTGTATCGCTCAAAAAATTCCCTGTCCGTCAACAGGTCCTCCACCTTTCCTATGCGTTACTATACTAAGTTAACAACTCACAAGAATAAAAGGTTCATTTTTTTCATCTTTTTTATATTATTCTTTCATTAAACTTTTCCCTTCTAATCGATGTTATGGCATTCCGCAACTTAAGAATCAGGTTATCTAACGAAAAGGGATCGATTAGCCGATATACATAAGGGAGTATGTCTGAGGAGGATATTGAAATTGCCACAATTCGTTCGGCGGCTCAATCGTTGGCTGCTGTTCCTTATCTTGCTTGCGCTATGCGCCTATCCATTTCAATATTTATTGGGATCCAAATTCGATCGCGGAGCATTGTCCTTCATGTTCGACATGCCGTCCGACGATATTGTATTGATGCTGTACAGCAACACGGCTCGTGTCGGCCGCTACCTCGTGCCGATCGATGATGAGCGTCCCGGAGCCGCACCGTACAAAGAGCGCGGCGAAACGTTCGTTCCAGCACGCTTTCTAGCGAATAAGCTTGAGGCGGAGCTTTCCTATGACAAGAAACGAGGGACGATTACCTTCGCCAAGGATAAATCCAAAGTGACGTATTCTTTTCATGCCGGCGAAGTTACCATTGCCACGGCAGCCGCGCCGTCTACGACACCTCTCAAGGCTGCGCCGCTGGTGAAGGACGGGATGACTTATGTGCCGCTGCGCCCGGTCACGGAAGCGCTCGGCCGCAGCATTTACACGCAAGACGGGATCATCGCTTTGTCAAAGCGCAAGTCGGCGCCGGACGCCGAACAGTGGCAGGACTGGCACGATGAGCTGTCCCTGTATCTGGCTTATGATTCGTTCGGGTCATACGCCGTTAAGCTGGGAGACACGGTCCAGACTCTGTTCCGCCGCTGGGAAGATGCCGTCGCTTATGCCAAACAGGCGCCCGGGCGCAGAGTGACCTATCGGGGCGAGCATGTTATGTGGGATCCCGAGCGGCCTGCGCCGAAGTCAATCCGCTTGAATGGAGCCCCGCTCATTCTGCAGCTTCCGGATCTGCCGCGCGGCTGCGAGGTAACTGCGCTCGCCATGCTGCTGCGAAGCGCGCAGGTGGATGTGGATAAGAACGAGCTTGCCGAGAAGATACGCAAGGATCCGACACCGTACAAACGGGCTGACGGCAAAATATATTTCGGCAACCCGCACAATGGATTTGTCGGAGACATGCGTTCCCTGTCCAATCCGGGACTCGGCGTCTACCACGAACCGATTGCCGACCTCGCGGAAAAATATTTACCGGGACGGATTATCGATATGACGGGCACTACATTCGATCACTTATTATGGGTCGTCGGTCAGGGAACCCCGGTATGGGTTATCCATACGACCATGTACGACGCCGTGCCGGAGCACCATTGGGTCACTTGGCAGACGGCGGATGGACCGATTCAAGTCACCTATTATGAGCACTCGTTAGTTGTAACGGGTTATGACGATAAATATGTCTACGTGAACGACCCGCTCGGACGCCGCGACCGTGTGGAGCGCAAAGCTTTCCAGCGGGGATGGGAACAGATGGGCAGTCAGGCTATTACGTATTTGCCGGAACAGGGAGCTCCTGCCTCCAATCCAAGCACGAAATAACCTTTTACACAAATACCGCACAGCTACAATGAAGGATAGATAGAGGCAAGTCTCAAACCTGCCGCTCTATCCTTTTTTATTTCAACAACTCAAGAGGAGCTGCGGCTGCAATGTATGCTGCATCCAAATAAAAAGAGGCTATCGCAATGGTCAAACCATTGCGATAGCCTCGAACATTCTTCCTATTCGATTGTCACAACCCCGTCTTGTCTTGGGGGTGCTTGGATGCCGGCTTATCTTCATCCACATCCCGCATCCAGACGTTCTGTTCGTCGTACTGGAATGAACCCCGGCGGCTAAACACCCAGAGCGCATACATGATGACGCCCAACATAATCAACAAGCCCAGAACAAAAGGAACAAGCGTTACCATAACACGCACCTCCCTATTCTCTTTGTCCGCTGCAGCGATACAAAACAGACTTATCCACCTTAATGGACGAAGATTATCAATGAATTACCCAGTCTTTACCTCTATTCGTCCAGGTTGAGACCGGAATATGCGGCGGATGGGGCCAATCTCCTAGGAACCATATGTTCAGCTTAATCCCAATTGCGCGTGATGAGATACAAAATAACTCCTAGCGGACCAAGAGAGAACACGACCAGCGCCCATAGACAGCCGATGTGCTTTCCCCTTCGATCCGACGCCTCGCCCCAGATCCAGAACAGCATAATCCAACTGATAAGCCATATCAAGAAGTATAACATACTCTAGCCTCCTCCGCTTCCAAAATACGACAAAACGCCCCGGGCATCTTATCGGATAAGTTGTCGGAGCGTTTCCATCATCTCTATTCTATTTACGCGGCGAAGGATACATATATTTCTAAATTAGGTTATCGCTTAATCAAATCTTCGCGCAGCGGAGTGAACGCGCCCAACAGAGCACTCTTCTCTAATGCTGTCACCCCATGATTCGCCCCGCACGGTATGACGATGGATTCCCCTTGAGACACCACGGTCTACTGCCCATCGATCGTAAATTCCAGCTTGCCGAGCTGTTCCTTGCCCAGCCTGAATGATGGGGAGAGTGAACGAAAGAGTACTTCGACGACTCTTATCTTGCTTCATATCTTTTAAAAAAGCCGGCCCTTAAGGGCCGGCTCATATGCTTATGCTCCGTCTTTGACGGTTATTCTTCTGTCTTCTTCTTATCGTTCACCCGCGATAAATAACCGTCATAACGGTTATCCACTTCCTTGGCCATCTTGCGGTATCGCGCCGTCTCTTCCACGATCGGATCGATGGACGTCTGGATGCGAATTTCGGTTCGGGGCGCTAGGCGCCGTCTCACCGCTGCATCCTGATCTTCCGTCTCCATCTCCCCTTCAGTCAGAAAGCCGCTCAATTCCGCCTCTAGACGTTTTCGTTCTTCTCGTTCAGGCATGGAAGCCTCCTCCTTCATACGCTTTGGCGTTAGTATGGGCTTGACCAAGCTCATTCATGCCACGAAAAGGTCTCGAAGCCGGGCATGACCGCACCATAGCACGTGTGAAGAATGTTGCTTCTTATCCTTGCGCATTTCCATCCTTCAGCGCGCCGATAAAAGCGTCATGAATAAGCCCGTTGGAAGCGACCACATCGCGCACGCCCAAGTGATACGGCTTGCCGAACGTGTCCGTAATCCGGCCGCCAGATTCGGAAATAAGCAGACTGCCCGCCGCCAAATCCCAAGCGTTCAGATTCAACTCCCAGAAGCCCGTTAATCTTCCTGCTGCAACGTATGCCATATGCAGTGCAGCCGATCCTGCGGTACGTATGTTGCGCACCTGCGGGGCCAAGGCGTTGATCCCTGCCAAGTTGCCAGGCAGCGCCCGATCGCGTTCCGTAGGGAAGCCGCTTGCCAGCAGGCTCTCAGACAGCTTGCTCTCCGGAGCTGCCTGCATGCGGTTCCCGTGCACGTAAGCCCCCTTCCCCTTCTCCGCAACGAACAGTTCGTCCCGCATCGGATCATATACAATGCCGACGATAACTTCGCCGCGATGGGCCAACGCAATCGATACGGAATAGAATGGGAAGCCGTGTACGAAGTTCGTCGTCCCATCCAACGGATCGACGACCCACAAATATTCTTCTTCTTGGGCTTGTTCCAACGCGCGCTTGGAAGCTTCGCTTCCCGGCTCTACGCTTTCTTCCCCCAAAATGACGTGCTGCGGAAAATGTGTCAAAATCAATTTACGTATCATTTGCTCTGCACCCTTGTCGACTTCCGTAACCAAGTCATGCAGGGAAGATTTTATGTGGAGTGACTTGTGTTGACCTAATCTGCTCTTAATCCATTCACCCGTCTTAGCAGCACAATTGACCGCTACCGCGGTGTAACTCTTACTTGTGACAACATAAGGAGTCTTGTCCGAAGTGCTCAAGGCATTCACGCTACTTTCTGTAAAAAATGGTAATCATACTTCCTTAACTATACGTCATTTCTATAGTGAAGTTTCGTTCGAATATCCTTGTAAGCGCAAAAACCGTCATTCGGCCACCAAGCCGCTCATAATCATACGCACCGCCAATACGAACAGCGTGATGCGCAGCAGCAGCAGAAGCCCGCGTCCAGTCATCCGATTGGCGAGCGCCGCCCCGATTCGTCCGCCGAGCCATGCGCTTGGCGCGAGTATTGCCACGAGTGTCCAATCAACGGAACCGTTCCAAGCATGCACGCTTGTGCCCAAGATAGATGAGAGAAAAATAACGAACATGGACGTGGCTGAGGCAATATGAGCCGGATACCGGAATAGAAGCACCATTAAAGGAACAAACAACGAACCCCCGCCGATGCCGAACAGCCCGGAAATGAACCCGACTGCAAAACCGATAAATAGCATGGGCACTAAGCTGTAACCATACTCCTCCACCTGACCCGAGGCGTCCATCATGGCGCGCGTCTCTCGCCACGAGATGTCGAACGGCTTCAACCGCTCTTTTATCATCATGAGGATGGCCATGGCAAGCATAAAAAATCCGAACGCAAGATTAAATACGTTGTCATTGAAATACTCGGTCAACGCCGCGCCAAGCATGGAAGCCGGTCCACTCGTTATGAAATAGACTGCACCGCTGCGCCAATCGACGCGTTTCACTTTCATATAGGCCAGAGTCGAAGAGCATGCCGTAAATATAAGAACCGCGAGTGAAGTGCCAACTGCTGTCTGCGAGGAGACGGGGCCCCCGAGCAGATGGGGACCGAGAAAGATAAGTCCCGGCACGATGATGATGCCGCCGCCCAGGCCGACAAGGCTGCCAAAGGTTGCGGCCACGAGACCAATCAGCGCGAGGAACAATATCGTGCCTATCATGTTTTCGTTCCTACTTTCACAATATAGAAGATGACAAAAACGCCTTGCCACGTGCATTCATTCTGTCGAAGAAATGCGCATGACAAGGCGGACGCTTGTACAACGTCTCGCATATTATGCGCGTCTAGTTAAACGCCGATAATATGGTATCCGCTGTCTACATAAATGACTTCACCCGTAATCCCGCGGGACAACGAGCTCATCAGGAACATCGCTGTGTCCCCTACTTCCGCCGTCTCCGTCGTGCGGCGCAGCGGTGCTTTCTCCTCTACCTGTCTCAGGATAGAGTTGAAATCGCTGATGCCCTTCGCAGCTAACGTGCGGATAGGACCTGCCGAAATCGCGTTGACGCGGATATTGTGTTGTCCCAGATCGGCCGCTAAGTAGCGGACCGAAGCTTCCAGCGCCGCTTTCGCGACACCCATGACGTTGTAGTTCTTCATTGCGCGTTCTGCGCCGAGGTATGTCATCGTCATGATGCTTCCGCCCTCGGTCATCAGCGGATGCAAGCGCTGCGCAACAGCAACCAAGGAATACGCGCTAATATCATGCGCCAAGGCAAATCCTTCACGGGAAGTGTCTGCATACATTCCTTCCAATTCTTCCGTCTTGGCGAATGCAATGCTATGTACTAATCCGTGCAGTGTGCCGAACTCATCGCGCAATCGAGCTGCCAAGCCTTCAATTTCTGCATCCACCGTAACATTACATGGAAGAATGACCGAATTCGGAATGGTCTCCGCCAGCTTGCGAACCCGTCCTTCTACACGTTCGCTCTCGTATGTAAATGCCAATCTCGCACCCTGAGCGGCTAACGATTGTGCAATCGCCCATGCGATGCTGCGGTCGTTCGCGACGCCCATAACGACGATATTTTTACCCTCAAGTAATTGAGTCATCGTATTATTCCTCCTCTCGCCGACACACATTCTTCCATTTCATTGCAGAATGAAAAGAATGAGGTAAACGTTCTTTGTCCAACGTATCGTATTTTCGCTTGATTTTCAAGTAGCAAGTCCATTAAGGATCGATATGGACGCTCGCCTGATTCATCAGGGTTACCCCTTCACCCGCATAAGCCTCCAAATCCTGCATCAGCTTCAGCAACGCATCGTCCTTCCGCTTCGCCTCCAGCATGACATCCAGCCGCTCCGTATACCTCGCGGCAGCTCGCAAAAACTCGAGCAGCGGCTTAACTTCGACATAATCCGCATGCCCTCGTATATCCTTCTCACTCTTCGGGCTCGACACATGAATCTTCGGCGGCAACGGATCTTGCTTAGACGCATCCGCCTGTCCGTACTTTGTCTCCCACGTCCGCGCGATGCGCGGCCATAGATCTGCAGTATTCTCGCCTTCATTGTTCACCCATTGATGATGGATATCGAGCACCATCGGCACGCTGAGCTCCTCGCAAATCGCCAACGTCTCCAGCGCATTGAACGTCTTGTCGTCATTCTCCAGTGTCATGCGACACGCAATCGCTTCCGGCAGCATCCGAAAGTTCACCATGAAGCGTTCGCCCGCTGTCTGCTTATCGCCGTATGCGCCGCCGATGTGAATGTTGTTCTTCGCGCGCGCATCAAGCCCCATCGCTTCCAGCATCCGAAGGTGATATTCCAGGTCGATTACAGATTTCCGCAGCACTTCCTCACGCGGCGTGCTGAGGACGGTGAAATGATCCGGATGGAAGGATACTCTCATTCTATGCTTATTGACGTAGGCCCCGATTGCGGAAAATGCCTCGGCGAGTGCAGGAAATGGGTCCCAATCCATCAAGGCTTCATGGGTGGATAATGGAATGAGCTTCGAAGAGAAACGATACACCTGAATGTCATGCGCGCGGTTATGCTTCAACAGGCGCAGCGTGTTATGCAGATTCGCCTCCGCCAGCCGCTCCAAGCGCCGGAGTCCGGCATCCCGGTCGTAAAGTTTATTGAAATTCGCATACGTCATCGTACGGGACGGGGACGCATTCTGCACCGTCATCGACATTGCCACATAGCCGAAGCGCACAAGCACGTACCATCAGACTCCTTTTTCAGCGCCTTCGCGCCATATTCTTCCTTATCGTAACCATTATAAGGAGTGCTTAGCCTGACTTATGTTCGTCGAGTGCGCCTACAGCTCCATTTCCCGATTATTGCGGTCCACCCATCCGGTTAGAACCGCACAGCCAAATTGCGCTTGAAGCCACTCTGCCAGCTCTGCTCTTGCGCCGGCAACCTGAGCGTCATTACGGCCCATGAACCCGTCAATCGGAAAGAAGATGTGGCGGCTGTCTGAAGTAATCTTGCCTAGCTCACTTTGCCGCCAGATCCAACGGCGGGTCTTAATCTGATCGCCCACGGCATAGACCAGTTCCCCGTCATCTGGCGATTCCGCTTCCGTTTGTCCAAGACCGAACGGCACGAACGTATCATCCGCCTTGGCGAAGCGCACGCAAATGTCCTCTTCCGCTTGCTCCATATTGTGCGCCCCCATCGGAACGAGATATTTCAAGGAGATGGCATTGCCCAGATCGACTGCCGGATTAATGCTAGGAAAGCCTTTCTTCTTCTCAATGCGCGATGCCATTGCTTCAATCGAGCTCATGAACTTGTTCGGATTGAAACCAAGCGTCTGAAACGCATCGCGGTACGGCGCGATCTCTTCCGATTGCTTGGCACGGACGTCTTCGAACTTCGCTTCCACTTCAGCGATACTCTGCTGCAGACGCTGCTCGATTTCAGGGTAGACCTTCGTGTTGTCAATTCCTTTAGCAACAACGATACCAAAGCATACATGCGGCAATGCCTCGAATACTTGTTCAGATACGGTAAATTTCATATGTTTACAACCTCCTATGGCGTAATGTAAATGAATGCAAAAGAAGCCCCTTCTGCCAATCCGGCTTCCGGTGCTTCCGTGACGATCATTTATTTCCGGTTCGGGTCTCCGAAGAACATCTCGTGCGCCAGCGCGGTCTGTACCCGGGATTCTTCTTCATTCAGCTTGCGGATAAGCTCCATCTCTACTTCGGTCACTTCTTCGCCCTGAAAGTTAATCTCAGCAATGGAGGCCACAATTTTGACAATCGCGACCGCCGTATTGTCCGGCGTATACGCAATTACCTTCTGGCCTGCAGGGAACACGCGAAAGCCCTGCTTCGTCATCTTGCCGCGGCCATATTCGAGCAGCTCATGCAGCTCCTGTTCGGTCTTAAACTTGCAAACGGAATTGAACTCGGTCTGAAATCCCATGTGACTCGCTCCTTTGCTTCGTTCTATTCTTTATTGAACCACGAATACTGGATGTCTGGCAACTATGCCTCTTGTTGCCTATAGCCACTCTCCCCTGTCATCAGGAAGCGTGCCAGTCGTCCAGCTTCGAGATGACTTCATCAAAAACCCGCTTGTTGTTCCGCAATATTTCCTTGTCTCTCCATTCTGACAATACCTGCTCCCATTCCGCCGCATCTATCCGAGTGACGGGAACGATCTGCTGCTTCATCATGTGGCAGACGGCATGCAGCGCCGTCTGCCGCTCGGCGTCGCTTCCATTCAGCCACACTATCAATTCCTCTGCGCTTGGCTGCGATACGGCCAAGAGCGAGTCCCAACCGCCGATCGGGAAGGCAACATGAGGCTTCATCCAGCTAATGATCGCGCTGCTGCGGAAATGCCGCAAGCGATGAAGAGCTGTATAAGGATGTACGGAACCATCTGCCTCTTCGCTCTCCACTTCTCGAATGACGAGCGGCAAGCCTTCCTCCTCAGGCAGACAATGCGCTGTCAAATAGTCCCGAATCCAACCGGGAACCGCCTCGTTGCCGTGCCAAAGCGATCTTGCCCAGTCCGCAGCCTCTGCAGCCGATACATGCACAATGACTTCACTCCAGGCTTGCTTGTGATCCGACTGCTGCGCATGCTCCACCCTGGATTGCAAAGCGTCAAACACTGCGGTTCGGTCAAACCGCGCGAACGCATCCTTGACGGCCTGCTCCTCTGCCCCATGCATCGAGGCATAGGCGAGCAGCGATTCCAGACTGGCGGCCGACTGCTCTAGCGTCAGCGTCAAGAAGACATCGAGCCAAGTTGACCATATTTGCGCGGTGGAGCAGCCCAAGTCCAGGCCGCCTTCGCTGCAAAATTGCCGGTGCTGTCCGCAGTCCGCGCCGATACAGCCGAGGGACGTCACCCGCTCCACATATTCGGTAAAGCTCGGGGCCATCAGGTCGAACTCCCCCTCCTCATGGCTCCAATACCATACCGATGGATCCGCCGCCCCGTCATCCAGACCGATAAGCAGCGCATCCCCGTTGCCAGCCGTATGAAATTGCAAATAACGCCGTTCATCCGGGTCATCCTCGTCACCGCCGAAATAAGGCCAGTCGAGCTGTTTTAAGCTCCAGCCGAAGTCGCCGGAGGGCGTATACTCGAGCTCGTCAGGAAGCATCGCCGCATTCGGCAGCGACCAGTACATCCCGACTTCCTTCGTCCCCTGCTGCAACAATGTGCGGAACACGGACGGGATCGGAATGCCTATTCGTTCCTCTACTTCCACAAGCTCCGCCTCCGTGGCTGGGGGCTGAACTTCTAACGGATGCACCCGCGCACCTTGCTGCTCAAGCCGCTTCATCAATGCTCCCCATCGTTCAACCCATGCCTGCATGACTTGTTCCACTGTTCTCCTCCTCCATTTCCCCAACTATCATCAATCGGCGCGCAGACGGCTTTACGGCATCTCGATATCTGCATCCGCCAGCTGATATGCAGACTTCGCCCCATGTTCTTCCAGTAAATCTCGCAATGGCTGCAGATCTTCCTTAGTCCCTGTGCCGATGACCAGATCTTCCTCGCGCTCCAGCAGTTCCTTCGCCGCCGTCGGCGCTAGCTGCAGTCGTTCCCGCACTATCTTCAGCACCTTGATCCGGTTCGGACCGGCATCGGTCAGCACGAGCTGATATGTCCGGAAGTCCAGTTCCAGCGGCGGCCGTTCCTCCGCGCTGCACTGCGCCCATTCGAGAAGGCTCTCCAGCCATTCCTCCAAGAATGAACGCGAAATATCGAAGCTGCTCCGTTGCGCATGAATCTGTTCTATATCCGTTGCTGCCTGACGCTTCGCCTCGACGAGCAAGCATTCCAACGTCCGAATCCACTCCACAAAAGTGCAGCCGAACTCCTCCGCTTCCCAAGAGCCTTCTCCATGCACAGAAGTATAAATGGGATAGTCCGCTTCGCCTTCCGTCATATCAACAAAGTACGGATCCCCGTCCCATTGCCCGATGACGAGCCATGAAGGCAGCCATTCCCCCTCTTCCCAGCCGGTCAGATCTTCCCCCGCAAGCCCATCTATTCGATAGCCGAGCTGGTAGCTCTCAATATCTGCGATATTCGCCAGTGAAAATGGGATATACGCCGCAGCCGGGGAACAAAGCACGCTCCGGTCAAGCAATTCCCGCAAGTCCAGCGGTATGTTCAGCACCATCTCTTCACTCTCCTCGCAACATCTTGCTGCAACCGACTTCTACACACCACATCAATCCCACTCATACTAAAGTCAGTTGGACCATTAAATGGTCATGTGCACTGCCACCTATAGCCGCTGACTCGGCAACCGTCGCACCAGAACATATAGGCTATGCCGCCGCTGCCCCACATCCATTCCTCACCGTCAGACGTCGGCAGATCGGAATCGAGTTGGGCGATGAAGGCCATCTTCTCGCTGCAGTGCGGGCAGTGCAAATAATCGGCCCCTTGAATCCATGACGGCATTCCGCCGAGACGGTTCAGGTTCTCCCGGCTATTCGATAGCGCCCAATCCTGCGTCTGCCAGCGGCCTGATGCCGGCACAAGCTTGATCATTGCATCCCGCAGCGCTTCGGCTGGAAATTGCGGCTCCTGCGGCTCCGTTCCAGCCGCACTAGGATGCGGGTACGGCTCGCCTTGCTCATCATGAACGCAGAACAACTCACCTTCCTCCCAGCCTAGGCACGACAAGCATACTCCAAGCGTAATACGAGACAATGAGGCAATCGGGACGCCGTCCGGTATGCGTTCGAGTGTCAATAGACGATGAATCGGCTGACCGCATACGGAGCATGGGGCGGCGAGGCGGCCTCCGAACATGGCCGTCTCGTTCCGGTCGTCTGCCGCCGGAGTGGCGGGAGACAAGCCCCACGTAGGATGCTGTTCCCGCGCAAACCATACCGGACGTTCTGCGGTGAAGTCTTCCGGCCGAAATACAAGATGATAGGCCATATTCCCGTGCAGTTGTTCAAGCTCCCCTTCGGCGAGCCGGTAACCGGCTTCCTCAAGCAGCAAGTCTAACGGGTACCGGACGGCCTCCGCCTGGCTGCCATCTCGGTGCAGCCGTTCGATCCGCTCGATGACCGCACGGAGCGCCGGCTCGGTTCGTGCTTCCAGCAGCGCATTCAAGCTGTGGCCGAATGCCGGATCGTTCACTTCCGCATCGTGTAATGTATGTATCCATTGTTCGATGTCCTTCTCATGGGCAGCCCTGCAGAACCATGCGCTATAATAAGCGTTTTCATTCGGCTGCAATCGGAACAGCTCTTCAACATAGGACGACAGCTTGTCCGGACATTGCAGGCTGGCATAGGCGATCGCATCCGCTGCGCCCTCATGAGCAGGGTTCGACCGTAAATGTTTCATGGCTGCCTGGATGACTTCATCCCAATTCTCCATAGCGAGCAGGCCGAAAGCCGTGCCGAGCACAGTCGAACCTTCAGATATCCGCTCCATGAACGCGATAACGAACACGGATATTTGCTTCGGATCACAGCTAGAAATGGCAAATAACTGCTCGAATACGGCTTGGGATGCCCTTTCCTGCAGAAAAGCCTCTACTAATTGATCTACATAAGGAGTCATGCTTCCATCCTTCAACCCGTTCACCCTCCTTTTTTCTTCCCTAATTAAATTGTAAGGCCCCGACAACCCGCTGTCCATTCCACGCAACTTGCCCCTTTCTTACCTTATATTCGGCGGCAAGCGTGTAAAGCTGTATACATCGGTGCTTCAACCAATCGCAAATTCTGAGTGTTGTGGAGAATGGACAAAGGGTGTCTGAGAAAGAACATACCTTTACGTGAGCTCGAGCACTGCCTCAGAGAATATCCGCTACCTGACCGCACGAAACAACAAAACGGAGCGGCTGAGCCGCTCCGTTCCGTTCATTAAGGATTCACTTTTTCGTACCAAGCTCGCAGGTGATGCACGGCAACCCCTCCGTAAGACGGATGGTCGACACTTTGCCGCCCTACCTCCTGCAAATGTTCTTCAAAATAGTTCACGGACTTGCTATGAAAGGTAACGAAGTCGCCCTCGTCCGTCGGTCCAAGCTCAACGCCGATCAGAATCTTCTTGTTCGCACTTTCTGCTTCTGCGAGCATATCGATTGCTAAATCGTAAATGGAATCCGAATGATCCCGGTAGGCCATAATGGTAAGCGAATCGAAGCGCTCAAGCATCCATCCGCTGAGGCTGCCTCCGCCTTCTGACGCTTCAATGCGATGAAGCCAGAAAGGAACGTCTGCCGCAATGTACAAGCCTGCTGCACGGGCCTCGCTCAGCCAGCGGGTCATATTGTGCGACCATTCGCGCACAATCCGGCTTTGATCCCCCTTCCAGCCTCGCAGCAGATACGGTTCCACATCGAGATGGACACCTGTAAACTGCTCTTTCGGCCCGGCTTGTTCATTGTAATTGGCAACCCAACGGATGAATTCCGTGCCCTCCTCCTGCTTATCGGCCCGCGCCCACTCCGGACTCCCTTTTAAAGCGTGAACGTCAATGCCAGCCTCGTGCGCTTTTCGAATAAATTGACGGTATTCCACCTCCCTCACGTCAGTGCTTATCTGCACGAATATTAAATTGACTTGATTGTCTTTGCTGAAGGATATGACCTCATCCGGGGCGTCCCGAATCCATTCGGTGTCCCAGAGCCATGTCGCTTTTGTCTGCTTCGCTCCCGCGGAGTAGAACAGCAGCGGCGTGACTGCAAAGAAGCACAGTAACAGAATGAGTGTAGTCCATCGCTTATGTCTGAACCGGGTGTAACGCTTTATTACCCGCGCGCTCGGGCGCACGGAGACTTTGTCTTTATTAGACAAGAACAGCCTCTTCCCATTCTTCATTGGAGCTTGTCTGCGCCGTATAACCCAACTTGTAAATGTTCGGTCGTTTAATACCTTTGAAAGCGTTACGAGTATCCAAAATCGGGATATTCAAATCAGCGAGTTCTTCATAATCAAACGATTGATGATTCGTAATCAGCACCATGCAGTCATACGTTTTGAAGGTTGGCAGGTTGTAATCGATTGTGCACACCGTCTTGCCTGTCTTATTTTTAAAGTGAATCGCATGCGGATCGTAATAATCGACTTGAGCACCGCTCGCCTTAAACAACTCATAGATTTCAAGACCCGGGGATTCCCGCAAATCATCGATATTCGGTTTGTAGGCCATGCCGAGAATTAATATTTTCGAATTTCTAAGCGATTTTGAGCCTTCGTTCAGTATCCGGGATGTTTTCTCCATAACATGGTACGGCATATTGGCATTGGTCGCTTGGGCGATATCGATAAACTTGCTGTAGAAACGGAAGCCCTTCGCTTTCCAGGACAAGTACATCGGATCAAGCGGGATGCAGTGTCCGCCGATGCCCGGTCCAGGATAGAACGGCATGAATCCGAACGGCTTCGTTGCAGCGGCATCGATGACCTCCCAAATGTCGATGCACATCCGATCGCACATCATCGCCATTTCATTAATGAATGCGATGTTCACGCTGCGGAACGTGTTCTCCAGCAGCTTCGACATTTCAGCCACCTTCGTGGAAGATACCGGAACGACGGATTCCACGATGTGTCCGTACAGAGCGGTCCCAAGCTCCAAGCACGCCGGCGTCGCGCCGCCTATCACTTTCGGCGTATTGAACGTATTATACTTTTCGTTGGACGGATCGACACGTTCCGGCGAGAAGCAGAGGAAGAAATCCTCACCCGCATGATACCCGATCGCTTCGATTTCCCGCTGAATGAGCTCTTCCGTCGTTCCCGGATACGTCGTGCTTTCCAGCGTAATCATCAGCCCTTTTTTCATATAACGCTTCAGCTGTTCGACAACCTGCGTAATATATGAAGTGTCTGGATCCTGATTCTCGCTCAGCGGAGTAGGCACGCAGATGCTGACCGCGTTCAGCAATTGAATATGGCTGTAATCGCTCGTAGCAAACAATCTTCCTGTGTTCATGCATTCCATCAAGGTTTCATCGCTCACATCTTTAATATAAGAGTGACCTGTATGAATCTTCTCAACTTTTGTAGGGTCCACGTCGATCCCAACCACCTGAAATCCTTGTTTGCACATCTCGATAGCAAGCGGCAGACCGACATAACCTAGACCAATCACTCCGACGACAGACGTTTTGTGTTCGATGGCATGTTTCAAATTAGCAGCATACATGTTCACAGGTTCCACCTTCCATACTTTCTATTTTTTATGTCTAGAAGCAACGACTGAGTCTTTCATCTAATTCAACGGGCGAGAACGGCTTCGTAATGTAGTCGTTGACGCCTTGTTGATAGCAATAGTCTATTGTCTGCTCCACCCGCTGTTCGGACAGAATGACGATTTTCGGAGCAGGGTTCAGATTCATCTTCTGAATGTGAGAAATGAACGGCAAGCCATTAATACCATATAAATTCAACTCGGTTAATATGAGATCAAACGGCTCGGAATGGATGCGGTCCAAAGCGGAATAGGCATCTTCCGCTTCGTACACTTCGTACCCCTTCATCGTAAGCCATATGTTCAGAAATTCCCGGACGCTCTCATCATGGTCGACCACTAGAATCCGTCTGGCATCCATAGGCCGCAGCTCATCATGCAGAACCCGGATATCGGAATAGGCGCCCCCGACCGTCAATTCGGCCAAGCGGCCCTCGATCAGTTCTTCGATCTCCGCAGCATCAGCAACGGCAGCAATTGCGCATACAATCGGCTTGCCGGCAAACTTCTGCTCAAGCAGCATCTTTAACTGGAGCGCATAATAATGCGTTTCATCAAGAGCTGCTCGTCGCAGCATAATCGCAATCAGGTGGTGCGAATCATCGATCATCAACTCGAATGAAATTGTACGCTCCGCCTTCAGCCAATTGCTTATTTCTCCCTCCCACGCGCGGCCCATCGAACCGGCATGAATGAAGATGATTCCTAATTGATGCTCGGGATCATTCGAACAGAGATGATGCACCGTCTGTTTAAAAGACGGAACGAATTCGGATTGCTGTTCTGCAGTGTGCAGCATAAACGGTTAATACCACCTTTCCTTATCGCTAAGTTAGTGTTGAACATGGACCTTTAGGCCGATTTCACTTGTTCGCTCTTTTCCTTCCAGCTTTGACGGGTCATTGCGCCCCAAGAGTTGTTCTTCTGAAAGTATTGAATATGTCCCTGAATCCGCCATAAGCTCCCGAGCTGGCGATAGCCGAAGAACATGAGCACGCTGAAGGCCAGCATGCGGAGCATGTCGCTAACTCTCGGGTAACGCTTAAAGGCGATTTCTTCGATCAAGAGTGATCCGATAGCTAACAGAAGCCCAGACAAGAAGTTGATCGTCAGGAACACACCGACGATATTCCAGCTTGTCATGTCGTACAGTGCGTAGCCGATCAGAGAGAGCAGACCCGTAATTTTAAAGTACGGATTGAGCGCTTCAAAAATGATCGTATACGGGAGCGACAGCATGCCGAATACTTTGTACTTCGGACGAAACGTCATATCATAATTCTCGATCATATTTTTCAGATTTCCCCGTCCCCAGCGCTTGCGCTGATTGGACAAAATATGATACGTGTCCGGAGCCTGAGTCCAGCAGACAGCTTCCGGACAGAAGGCAATGCGGTAAGGCAATTTATTTTCTAGCATATAGCGGTGCAGCTTGATGATGATGTTCATGTCTTCACCCGGATAACCGCCACGGTAACCGCCGACTTTAATAATGTAGTCTTTGCGGAACAGTCCGAATGCGCCGGATACGATAATGAGTCCGTTAATCGCGCTCCACCCGATGCGTCCGCCGAGGAACGCCTTTAAATACTCGCACGTCTGAAACATCGGCCACCATTTCTTCGGCAGGCGAACCTCCTTGACTGTGCCGTTCTCAATCGTGCAGCCGTTGGCGATACGCACGTTGCCGCCGATGGCGACGTATTCTTCGGGATTGGACATATACATATTTGCCATTTGAATGAGCGAATCTTTCTCCAGCAAGGAATCCGCATCAATCGACGAGATGAGCGGATAATGCGAGAAATTAATGCCCGCATTCAGCGAGTCCGCCTTACCGCCGTTCAGCTTGTCGATGACATACAAATGCGGATATTCCGGATTGTGATAGATTGCTTTAATCTTCGTGCAATTAACTGAATATCGAACCGCCAAGTTGTCCATGTGGAACAGCTCGAACTCGTCGATAAGCACCTTCATCGTCTCATCCGTGGATCCGTCATTGATAACGATGACTTCATAGGTCGGATAGTTGAGCGTCATCAACGATCTGACATTTTCAATAATAGTCAGCTCTTCGTTATAGGACGGAACGAGCAGGGATACGGGCGGAACGTGCTCCGATCCCACCAAGCTTCCGCTTAACGCGTATCGTTTTCTCCGCACAATGGAGAAGACGCTCTTCAATGAAAAGAGCATAATGCCGAAATATATAGTGTTGACGATGATGACATAATACATCGCGAAATAGCCGTAGTTGAGAAGTAAATCTCTAAGCAGAATAATCGCCTCCTATGCCGCGAATGTTTGGTACGGATGATGCTTGGCCGAAATATTGCTCGTACAGCGACTGTTTCGTGTGAGCGCCCGATATCTGCTTGCGCCGGTTGGCGAAGAAATGCTCACGCAGGAGCTCCTCATGAATACGGTCTTTGGCCATGTCGGATTTGAAGGGGTCATCTCTTTCCAGCGCTGCCTCACACAGCGTTCGGAATCCTGCATCTCCCATCATGGCTAAGCTTTTCGCGCTGTGATAGCGCACCCACCAGTCAGAATCGGTTAATGCTTGCTTCAGCGCAGGTATGCTGCCTTCGTAGCCGAATTGTCCAAGCGACTCTGCAACAGCCGCACGGATTTCCCCTTCCGGATCGGTCAACCATGAGCAGATGGTTTCCTCCGGGAGGATATTGCCGGCACGAACAAGCATTTTAACTGCAAGGGAACGTATTTCTTTGTCGTCACTGTCAGCAAGTCGGAGCAGGGCAGGCGTTAAAGTGACGCCTGTCTGTCCGCGTAAAGCGAGCAATGCGGTCTTCACCAGATTGTGATCCCGATCCTCCATGCATTGAAGGAGCAGCGGCGTCACATCAAGGGATGTCTCCTCCAGCACCTCGGCTGCATTCAAATAGTTCCCTTTCCGGTGACGGGTCAGCTGCTGCAACATCACATACAGCTGGTCTAGATGCTCCGCGCACTTGGCAACGGATCGGGCTAATACGTGCAGTAGCGGTCCGTCTTTTTCCTGCTTCATCAGCTCAATCAAGGGTTCAACCGCCTGCGCGGATCTCATGCCCCCCAGACGGTAAGCTGCTTTCATTTGCTTCGCATAGAACATACTGCTAAGTTGTTTCCTATCCAGCTGCACGAGGTCCATGTCCTCGCACAGAGCGGTCAGCTTCTGCCGCTGTGCTCCCCGGAATTTTTCAATCCACTCCATCAACTTGTCCTGTATGACTCGCGTTTCTAATGGACTAAGTGGTCCCTTAGGCGGTTGGAACGGGTCTGGATCAACGATATGCCGCTGCAAGTAGACGAAATAGGGTTGATGCTTCTCCAGCAATGCTGCCCGTTTCCGCTCCAATATAATGCTGCGTGCTTTCATCGTGAGCAAAATCAGCACTCCGAATCCGATTAAGCCAAGACACACGTAAATGAAAGCTACGGCAAGGTCCAAATTGGAAAACATTTGACGTTCGCCTCCTTTTATCGGTTAAAGTCGCGCGCCATTGGCCGCTAAAGTTAGTTAAGACGGTGAAAGAGCTGCTTCATCTCGTCATAGCTTTGTTTCAATCGTTCTGTATATCCAACTTTTTCCCATTGATTCCATTGGTATACTGGGATATTGCGTAGTGCGTATGGCTTAGATGCCTTTGCTTTGTCTTTCTTTGCTTGTGATGCACTGCGTTCTGACACCCAAGGCAGAAAGCGAATGCCTTCGGTCGTTTCCGTCTTGAATACCCGTTTGTCCTGAAGCGGACTATAGCTGATGACCTGCTTCGAACTTGGATCCGCGAACCCAAGCAGCATCCATGGGATGCGCATTTCCACAAAATCACCTTTGTACTGCCAGGTAGCAAGAGAATTGTAATTCGGATCCTTCGGATTATTCGTCCCCCGAATCAATTTACCGACCGTCACATCTTCGAATGGATGCGCGGATCTCGTATCCGGCGGCTCCATCTTCAAGCTGACGGCTAATCTCCACGGGTTGAACCGTCCCGAATTAGGTGCCAACTCTTCCGGCTTCGGCTCTATCATCCAATAGCCCGATGGTCCGTACAGCCGGTTATGGAAATCGTAGTTGGACGCGATGCGGACTTCACTCTCCTCGTCTTGACCGAGCACGATTAGCGTCTCAAGTCCTTCGTCCAAAGTGATTCCCGGCAGCTCCGGCATGCTGCGGTTGCCTCCGCCTAGCGTGCTGGAACCGATATACAATGCCTTGCGCTTCGGATCGAACGGTTCGGCAAGCCGCAGCGACAGGTATACATACCCCTCATCGTGAGCTGCCCACATCTCCCGGATTCCCGGCAGCTCCGTCTTGATCTGCACTTTATCCGGCAATTGGTCCCAATCGCCTGCCTCCCCGTCTATAACGAGGGTGTCCTCCTTACTCGGAAACATCCCGAGCAAACCGAACATCTTCTCATTGGTCAATACGTTCAACCAATACGGGCGGCGGTCGTCCGGAATTTCATAATCCATCGTGTTCCATGTCTTCTTGAACCATTCGTCCTGCCACATGAACAAGATAGCCCCAGCGAACTCCTCATCGTAAATGTCCTGCGTAAGCGAAGCATCGATGCGCCCTTGCTCCCGCTCATCATGCCCCCCTTGATTGCGGCCGCCCATTCCCAAGTGAGATACCCCTATCGAGGATGGGACGCCATATTCCGTAATCATGACAGGCATATCTGTGAACTGGGCTTTAAGTTGGCGCAGATAGGCTTTATAGGTGTTGAATTTACCTTGCTCATCCTTCAGCGTCTGCAGTGACTTGTCCAAGTGGAAGAAGTCAGGGTAATACGGATACACATGGTATGCGGCAAAGTAACCGGCATTCCACTTCACAGGCTCAATATGCCTTGCATCCACACTCGCCAAATCTTCCTGATACAACGGTTCGCCCGGATGCGTCAGGACATCGGTCGTCACCCAATTCGTGAACGTCATCGGATGCTGCCATCCGTAACGATTCTCGATGGAGGCGGCATGGTCGATCATCTCGGCTAACCAGCTCTCGAATGGAGATGCTTGCGCCGCGGCGGTGAAATAAGTGCCTGCATACGGCTTGAGTGCCTGATGCTTGTTGTTCGTGTTGTCCACCATCACCGGGTCCCACTCCGTACCGAGATGCCACGCCATCAAGTAGTCTCCTGCATTAGCCTTATAGGTCCCGCTTGCCACACCCGCCGATTCCGGCAGCTCCAGATCGCCATAGACGGCGCGGACCGCCTTCTCGATCTCCTGCTTGAACTGCTGTTGGATCTCGGGCACATAAGCGTCCTGCGATTCTATAAGCTGTTCTTCCGGGGACCAAATGCCCTGGATGAAATAGAGCGGGCGGTCACCCTTGTCCCGGTTAAACTTAACGAGCGCCTCATAAAAGACCGGCTTATGCACGGTATAGACGCGAATGACGTTAGCGCCCATATCGCGAATTTGCTCGAACCATCGCAAATAGTCGTCCTCTTGAATCGGGAATTCGCCAGGGAAATAGCCTGGTACGGTAGCTCCCAGATTGACGCCTTTCACGAAGATTGGCTTGAACCCGTCCTTCTCATATGCCATGAAGCGGTCGCCCTCGGTCTTGAATTTGACCTTGATGCCGCTCGCGTCAGCAAGAGCAATGGGTTTCGGATAGAGAAAATCCTGCAGTAAATAAAATCCTCCCGCAAAAACGCCGATTAAGAGCACAAACGATACAGCAACAATGTTCCATTTCCTCTTGCGGCTCATGTGTGTTTTCCCATTCCACCCTTTCTCTATGAAATCTATAAGTCATCGCGCTAAATAGTTAAAGACGCGGGTTAGAACACCTCCTAGAACAATTACCATCACCACACAACCAATAATAACCACTAAATCGACTGGAATAACATGGTTATATAGTCGTGATTTGAATTTGGGACCCAATTCCCTTTGATGAAATTTTATGTGGGCGTGAGAGTTTGCCCGCAATCAAGCGGCTCACTTTCGGCAATCCAGCTTGATAAGTGGAGTACTGCAGAGGATTTTTTCTCTATTCGATTTCTTGTTGTAGTTAGACGCAAGGTGTTGCAAAAAGTTTCGGCTTTGTAACCTATTTACCAAAAATACCTAGAATATCAGGTCTTTGGTCACAATTATGCATTCGACATATAAATACATTATTAACTTTCAAAATAGGATATTTTTACTATTTTTGTTTACAAGATTTTTATGTGACGATCTACGGCCGAGTAGCAGTGCCTCATCCCTTATTTACGCCAATGTTCATAGTCTAGTTTGTGTGCGCTTACAAACGAGGAATCAGACCCATCTTAAAATCAGTGTTTGACCGCTAGACACATGCAGGCGTTATAGCTGATGCTAAAGTCTGCCGAGTCCCTGTGCCTTTTGCGGAACAGGTGTGTCCATTAGGCTCATTTGGGCCCACTTTCTATAGTAGAGGAGGAGGTATTTTCTTTTCCCTCTAAGTGGCAGGGGCACGTAAGGATAGAGGGGGGCGAACTGCAATTGTGCAGTAATTTTTGCTAAAATCCGGCTTTTTCGGCTTTTGAAATGCAATTGCGGTCCAGCACCAAAATGGGGAATTGATGGGCAAAACAAATGTACTTTTGCAATTGGGGCACGTGGTTTAGCGGATGTTTTCCCGTTTTGGTTCCAACTGCAACGTACAGCACTGGTTTCTTGTTTTAGCCAGGAAATCGGAGGTTTTATTTTTTTGTAAAGTGTTGATCCACTTGATGATACTACCTCTATGTAGGCCTTATTAAATGACAACGTTTAAAGGAAAGTTTGAGCTTAAACGTTTCTTAATGGTAAAGATGACGTGGTGCAGATGAGGAAAATTGATGTAGGACGGGCAATTGTTCCCCCGCTTTTTGTACTGTAGGACGTTGAGCCCTTGCAACCCATTCGGGTCTGACAGTACCAGATTAGTTACTACCATGGCGCATACAGTGAAAGTATGTTCGCTTCCATTACCCCAGTCCTGCCCTGCTCCAGAGCTTGAGCGACGGTCTGTACAGCGGGTAGAGCTATTGGCCATGGAGAAATTAGTGGTTCCCCCCTATTTCTATCGTTTCAAATAGTTGTTCAGACTGAGCGGGTTAGTCAGTTCCCCTTCATACGTATCCTCATTATTAAACAGCCCGATACTCGGATCATACCATCTGGTCCGCAAATATTGCAGATTCGTCATCTTGTCCCAATACTCGCCCGAGTAGCGAATAATATTTGGCACCCGCTCTTCTTCCGTCAGCGGATTGCCCCAGATATCGTACGTATTGAGCAATTTCTCTCTATAGCGCTAATTAGGTTACATTGTTCAAGAATTTATGTGTGTACAAAGGTAATGAAGAAATTATTGTAGCCGTGTTACCTTGGTTATATGTGTTACTGGTTGAATGATGGGTTCATTGGGCACTAGGTAGCCCACCAAAAGAAAAACCTTGAAAGGCGCGAAGCCAATCAAGGTCTCAATGTACTATATTTCAATTAATCCCCATAGTTCTAATATAGTTTCCCCATCGATTCGACCTTCTTTAAACAATTCCTCTGCTGTCTGAAATGACTGAGTAAAACTATCTTTCCCTCTTGTTAAGTAGTATCCTTCTTTGTTTGTACTAATCCAGTATTCTTCATTTTGATAATAGAACTGGAACTCTTCGCCCCACCCTACTCGTTGGACAAGTTCACTGTACTCCAATTTTCATCTCTCCCTCCCTTACTTACTTCTACTTGGATTACCATTTTTATCATAAGTCCAAGTATGTTCATGTGGTGCTTCTGGATGAGTTTTAGGATTCTTATGATGGGTATAGTCTACATCTCTTGTTGCTTTTCCATCAGACCCATACCATCTTCTCGTTAATATCTCTCCAGTTTTAAGGTCAACAATATCAACACTTGAATTTGGCTTGCCAGTAAATCCAGGATTTTGGGTGACTGTTGTATGATTGTTACTTGGGGTAACGTTATAATTGTTACCTTTATTAGATGTCGCCGTTTGTTTACCTATACCCTTATTAGACTTTAAGCCTTTATCCAAAACTGATTTATAAAATTGCTCTGCACTTTTCGGTATTTCTATCTTAGCTCCGACAGGTCCGCGACTCACATTCGCCGGGCTCGAGTAACCCCCTCCACCTCCGACTCTTGGGGCACTAACGGAAGAGGAAATTCTCCCTCCAGACAGTGCACCGTCACGACCGCCGCAATTGTGCGTCCATATCTTCAAGTCCGTTACGAAATAGTTGTGTATGCCTTGGACTCTGAAATTATATACCGTGATCCGTTCTTTCTTGACGTCAATGTCCTCGATGGGAACCTCTTGGTCATCGAGATCGACCAGTTTGTCCCCTTTCTTCAGATCACGTGCTTCGACCCAACCTTGGCCAGCTACCCAAAATGGATGCTCTGCCGTTGTTATGATGGTGGTTCCATTCACTTTTACATGATAGGTTTCATCCGTTTCCCTTTGGAACAATTCCTCTACAGGGTTGTAACCCAGTTCCCCGGTTTCCTCATTTCTCGTTTGGACTTTATCTCCCACTTGAATCTCTTCAATCGGTTTTAGTCCTTGTTCCGTTTTCACTTTCGTTCCGGCTGAAAAACAGAGTAATGAGCCAATGCATAAATCCCAAGCGTTGTTCCCGGTCGGATCGATCTTCGTCAGCGGGTTATTCTCTACATACGTATATTGGTTCAGACTGAGCGGATTCGTCAGTTCCCCTTCATACG
>NZ_ALKF01000179.1:0-98027 GCF_000283315.1 Paenibacillus sp. OSY-SE
ACCAAGCTGAGCTACGTCCCGACAGGCGTTAAGATGTCAACAACTAGTGACAACAATGAATATATCATATTTCACGCCGTTAAGCAAGCGATTTATTGCAATATTTATTGCAGCGCCCGATCGTCCCCGCTTAATTATCCACGAGTCCGTGCTCCAGCGCGTAACGCGTCAATTGGACTCGATTTTCGAGATGAAGCTTTTGCAATATGTTCTTCAAGTGATTTTTCACCGTATGCTCAGACAGTGAAAATTGCGCAGCAATCTCTTTGTTGGATTCGCCCTTGGCTACTCGCTCTAATATTTCACGCTCGCGCGATGTAAGCGGCGTCGCGGCCGGAGGCTTATTCGGCCCTTTGGACGAGAACTCCTGCAATATGCGGAAGGCAAGCTCCTTCGACATCGGTGCCTCATCTATCGCAATTGCGCGCAAATATTCGTGCCAAGCGGAAGGCTGCAAGTTTTTGAGCAGATATCCCTGCGCGCCTTTTTTCAACGCTTCGAATAAATGAGTGATATCGTCAGATACGGTCACCATCACGATTTTTACATACGGAAATCGCTCTTTAATGCGTTTAGTCGCTTCAAGTCCGCCCATCACCGGCATCGAGATGTCCATCAAAATCATATCAGGCATTACCGTTTCCGTCATAGCGAGCGCCTCTTCGCCATTTACCGCTTCTCCAACGATAACAAAGGAAGGATCGATGGACAGAATGTCCCGCATTCCTTCACGGGCGTGCGCATGATCGTCTGCAATGAGTACGCGAAATGCGTTCTCCGGTATCGAATTCATGGTTAAAACCTCCTTTTTATTCGTCACGATTCTAGTCGTTCTTCTTTGCATACGCGCAGCACCGTTTCCTGCGCCACATGCTCCACATGCAAGCTCCAGCCCATATTGCGGGCACGGTCTCGCAGCATTTTCAAGCCGAACTTACCCGACTCCGCGAACGGATCACTCTTGAAGCCCGCCCCGTCATCCCGGACTTCACAATAGAAACCGCCGGGTATCCGTTTCCCTATGACCTGCACCGTCTTCGCATCCGCGTGCTTGCGCACGTTCGTCAGCGCTTCCCGAACACAGGAGAACAGCGCGATCTTTTCCTTTATCGAGAGTGCTTCCTCCGGTAAATCCCATTGCACTTCGACCTGCCACTCCGTGTCCTTCTTGCTGTCTTCAATCATGTGCATCAATTGCAAAGACCATGAGAAATCCGCTTCTTTGGGTTCTGTTCTTAGGTTGGCAATCGCTTGACGAACATCGTCATAGACATGCCGCACCGTCTGGCGCAGCTTGTCCAGCTGCTCCTGCTTCTCTTCCGCAGACGCGGCCTCCAGCCGATCGATTTTGACAGATAACATGAACAACGATTGCGAGATTCCATCATGAAGCTCCTGTGCCAAGCGCTCCCGTTCTTCAAGCGCTGCCTTGGTCTGCTGCTCCCGGCGCAACGTCGCCTGCGTATCGTCCAGCAGCTTGAACAATCTGGTCAGCAGCGTGGCAGACACAATAAAGACGATGACGGGAGCGAGAATATTGCCCATATCCATCGACAAATAGGGCAACAAGAAAGAATGACGAACATACTCCCATAAGCCGATCGTAATCGTCGGTATCCATAAGATGAGGCGTTTAATCATTTTGTCGCTCACGGCGCTTCCCTCCTAGCCCAAACATAAAAAGCATGAGGCACATCCTAAGAAGGACCGTCATGCTTCAGTGAAGTTGCCGACATGATGCTATATCCGCATCCATAATGACTACTGCGGTGGGGCCGTGGACTCTCGCACTATAATTTCTGGATTAAGCTTCAACGTGGTGCTGCGTTTGTTCACGCCGTTAATTTGCTTCATCAGCACATCGACCGCCATTTTACCCATTTGAACAGCAGGCTGGCGAATGGTCGTCAATCTTGGCCTCAGCTCGGAAGCGAGTGACTGATCGTCATAGCCAATGACCGACACGTCATCCGGAATCCGACAACCCGCTTGCCGCAGCGCATTTATGGCGCCAATCGCGGTGAAATCATCGGCTGCGAACAGACCCGTCGGCATTTGCCCTTGCGCTAACCATTTCTGGACGATGTCGTACCCGGATTGAATGGTGAATTCCCCTGGCTCGATGGAGAACGGCTCCAGCCCCTCCTCTTTCATCGCCTGCATGAAACCCCTTTCACGTTCGATTGCACTCAGGAAATATTGCGGTCCTTGAATATGGGCAATCGAGCGGTGCCCCAGATCAATAAGATGCTTTGCCGCTTCATATCCGCCTTTGAAGTTGTCGACTGTCACACTGGACACCGCCGGATGATTCTTTTGGTTGTCGATGAGCACGAATGGAATTTTTCGTTTCTTCAATTCCATTACATAAGGCTCCTCATCAACGGCTGCTAATATGAGCAGGCCGTCTACGCGATCCTCTTGAATGAGATAACTCCCCGCCCCCTCTTCCAAGGGATGGTTCGCTACAGACAAGGCCAAATAGTATCCATGATCTCTTAAAAGAACCGACACCGTCTGCACGATATTGTCTAAATATGAATCCTGTAGCGTGGTTACAATCATGCCGATTACGCCCGTTTTTCCTTTCGCTAAGCTGCGTGCCGCCGCATTGGGATGATAGTCCAGTTCTTTCATCGCCTGCAATACCTTTTGACGATTTTTTTCTCGAACAGTACTGGCGTTGTTCAAGACACGGGATACCGTCACAACGGACAAGCCAGCTTTTTTGGCCACATCAAAAATACTGACTTTCATAGCCTTCTCTCCTCATAGCTTCATCGTATTGGACAGGCTTGCAACATCTAGTATAAATAATAACCAATTTAAAGCGTTATTCCAATAAAATATCCTCTTATTTTGAATATACTTTTTCTTTTCTGAATAAGTATGCTCAGACAATATAAGCTGTGCCGTTCTGCCAGCTGTCGAGAAATCCTGAAACGAAATGAAGTGGCTTCCGTATGATTATAAAAACAGGACCCGCAGGACACCCTTAAATTATGTGTTCTAAAAGGTAGCTGGGATATATCGTGATCAACAAGGGACTTATTGAACGACCTCTTAAAAGGGAAAAGGAGATGATCGTTTCATGATCGTAGTAACAACAGAGCGAATTGCTAATTATGAAGTGACCGAAGTAATGGGCACCGCCTTTGGCGTAGTCGTGCGTGCTCGTGGAATCGGCGGAGATATTATGGCGTCATTAAAAGGCTTGGTCGGCGGCGAAGTAAAGCAATATACTCAAATGATTGAAGACGCGCGCCGTCAAGCAATGGACCGCATGATTGAGAACGCGCACGCAATGGGCGGAGATGCTATCACGATGATGCGCTTCGACAGTGGTGATGTCGGTCAGAACATGAGTGAAATTGTAGCCTATGGAACGGTTGTCAAGCTGAAGCCGGTGCATGCATGATGACTGCGCTTGGCGTTGTTGGAGTGGCCCTCGTCATATACGGGCTTCCTCTGATCGGTCTTATCATCCTTATTATTATCGGCAAGAAATATTTTGATAAGCGGTATAAGCAATACGATAATCCACTGGATGCGATCGGCGTGAACGGTGATTTCGTTCCGACAAAAGAAATTTTCATCGACCCTCGCGACGGGTTCAAATATCAAGTGTACTACAACCCCAAGTCGGGGGAGCGCAAATATGTGCGCATGACATAATGATATCTAATACGGAAGAGCGCCGCACCTATATCAATAGGAGCTGCGCTTTTCTCACATTCCACAGTCTTGATGGGATAACATCTATCGAAGCCTGTGGTAAGATGAGCGACTATCTTAGAGGCAGGTGTTAGTGTTAGCGTGATCAGATTGCTGGTTACTCGCTTACCTGCCCCTTTGCTTCATTCTCCCCCTCCATCAGGAGGCGGTACGCTCAAGCACGACGCAACTGCCATCACGATCGGCTGCTTCATGCCATAGTATACGACATGGCATATGCCTTCCCCATTGATGCTATTCTTCCTGAGCTTATGGGAGAATGGATGTAAGGACCATTACACGGATGCCCGACGATATACTCCCGTTTGAAAGGCAAGCAAGGGTCCATTCTGAATGAAGGGGAGAGTGGAGCAAAGGATAGAACCAGCACCTCCTTCTCCGGGAAAGCTCACATTCAACAGCCTTAAATACAAAGCGACCGCCCTCTCTCCGGTACCGGAGCAGCAGGGCGGTCGCTTCATTAGGTTACGTTATCATTCCGGGCGTTTCTGGCTTTTCTGACTGAAATTCACTTCTGGCGTCGTCATCTGATCATAGAATTGCAAATATTTGTCCCGATCTTCCGAAGCAAGCAGGGCCATAGCCGAGCGCGGATGCTCGTCAAGCGTGCCCGTCACTAAGTAAGGGATAAGATAGCCCCACTCCCATTTCTCGCGTGTCTGCAGCATGAAGTTCTCAATGAAGCCCAACACCGGACGCAATTGATACTTGCTGTTCTTCAAGTGGGTCAACAGCAATTCTGTTGGACAGTTCCCCGCACCGCGGCCCATGCCGTACACCGATGCATCCAGCAGTTCGACACCGATTTCCGCCGCAACGAGCGTATTCGAGAAAGCAAGCTGCATATTATTATGCGTGTGCACACCAAGCCGTTTGTTAGGCAAATGATCTTTAAATTTATTTACCAAGTAATGAATATCATTATGATCAAGGCTGCCGTAAGAATCGACGACATAGACCGCATCTACCGGACTTTCTTTAATCATGGCGAATGCTTCCACCAAATCGTTCTCCATCACATTGGACAACGCCATAATATTCAAAGTTGTCTCATAACCGCGCTCATGGAACACGCGAACCAAATCAATCGCCTTGTCGACATCCTTGATGTAGCAAGCGATACGAATCAAGTCGAGCAAGCTTTCACTGCGCGGCAAGATGTCGTTCTCATCCACGCGACCGATGTCAACCAGTGCTGAGAGCTTCGTTGTGCCTTTTTGCGGAATGACTTTTTTCAAGAAATTGTCGTCCAAAAATCGCCAAGGACCTGCTTCATCAGCGCCCTTTAACAGCTTCGGCGAATTTTTGTAGCCAATTTCCATATAATCGACGCCCGCTTCATTCAATGAGGCGTACAGGCTTTGCACAAATTCTACGCTGAAGTCCCAGTTGTTCACAAGTCCGCCATCGCGAATAGTGCAGTCGATAATTTTGCAGTGATTCGTTTTCATCCCGCTATCTCCTTTTCAAAAATAATTTTCTCTCCATTCTAATGGAAACTTACACATAAAGCAAAGCAAAATAACCTATCTTATGCATCTATTTGACGTATATCGCTGAACATTCACGCAAAAAATGTATTTTCCATGACAAATGTTACATGTTTTTTATAAATCATATGGTAAGTTCAATTTATTCTCAATGATAAAGATTATCATTCCAAATTGCAAATTGCTTTAAGAGATTTGAAAAGCTGTAAACTGATAGAAAGAGGGAATTCCCGTGAGTACACAGCCATCGACTGCTGCTGAAATCAACACCACTCTATGTGAACTCAAGCCTGGACAACAAGCTTGCATCTGCGATTTGACCCGTGTCCATTCGACGATATTCCAACGTTTGCTCGATCTGGGAGTGGAAGAAGGATCTCATGTGCATATGAAGCGCACCAGCCTATTCGGCGGACCGCTTACGCTCGAAGCCAACGGACAATTGTTCGGCATCCGGCGGAGCGTTGCCCGGCTCATCGGGGTGAAGCACACATGACAACCTGGACGACGGCGCTTGTCGGCAATCCGAATACTGGCAAGACTTCCCTATTTAACGCGCTAACCCGTTCCTACGAATATGTCGGCAACTGGACTGGCGTCACCGTCGAGAAGAAGGTTGGACAGCTTCATCGTCAGTCTGGAGCGTTAATAGATTTACCTGGTATTTATTCACTGCACCCGATGTCCCGTGACGAGGGCGTAGCCGTTCAATATTTGCTGCATGAAACCCCGGATACTCTCTTAAATGTCGTAGACGCTTCCCAGCTTGAACGTAATTTATACCTGACCGTTCAACTATTGGAGTATGGCGTTCCAACCTATATCGCATTGAATATGAATGACGTCGCGGAAGGTCGCGGCATCCACATCGATCCGAAGAAGCTGTCTGCAGCGCTTCAAGTCAAAGTTATTCCGGTCAATGCCCGGCGCAAACATGGCATATCAGACATCATCGGGCAGCTCCAGTCTGCGAATTCCGAAGCCGCCTCCCCGAATGAACCATTATCGTTCCAGCTTCATTATGGAGATGAAGTGGAAGCGGCAATTACGCAAATTAGCGCCTTGCTTCCCGAAGCAAATGTGCCTCTTCGTTGGGTGGCTCTGCAATACTTAGAGCGCAATGAGACGGTTCAACATTGGGTGCACAACAGACTCGATTCTGCTCAACAGAGGAAGCTGGAGTTGATAGGGGAGGAGACCGAGAACCAATTGCGTGCGCATGGACAGGCATTGCACTTGGCGCAGCATCTGCGGGCGGTTCGCAACTCCTTCATCCGCGAAGTGCTGTCATCCTCAGTGAACATGAATGAGCGGAAGCCTCATACGTTAACCGAGCGAATTGATGCTATCGTCACCAACCGTTGGCTCGGCATTCCGATATTTATTGGTATCTTGTACTTGATGTTCAAAGCGACCTTTGAATGGATCGGCACACCGCTCTCAGATGCATTGGATGCCTTTTTCTCGGGACCGTTAACCGTTGGCGTCTCGTCCTTGTTAGATTCCATCGGCGCCTCGTCCTTTACCCATGCGCTCTTGGAAGAAGGCATTATTGCCGGTGTGGGCGGCGTGCTCGTCTTCGTACCGCAAATTTTCATTTTGTTCTTGTTCATCTCTTTTATCGAAGACTCGGGTTATATGGCACGCGTTACGATCGTCATGGACCGATTGATGGAAGCTGTCGGATTGAACGGCAAAGCGTTCATCCCCTTCGTCATCGGCTTCGGCTGCAACGTGCCCGGGATCATGGCCGCCCGCACGATCGAACAGCCGCGGGAACGGCTCGTCACGACGCTGCTCGTACCGCTTATGTCCTGCTCGGCACGTCTATCGGTCTATGCCCTATTTGCCGGCGTCTTTTTCGAAAGTCATCAGGCGCTTGTCGTCCTCTCGCTTTATTTGCTCGGCATCGTGCTGTCCTTGCTGCTGGCGAAGCTCTTCACGAAGCGGATGATGAAGGAAGAACAAAGCGTATTCGTCGTAGAGCTCCCGCCATACCGCATGCCTCAATGGCAGACCCTGTTCCGCAGCACATGGGAGAAAGGGAAAGGCTTCGTCCGCAAAGCCGGAACCTTCATTCTCGGGGGATCGGTGCTGATCTGGCTCCTTACGTATGCGGGACCGGGCGGGTTCGGCGTGGAGATGGACGACAGCTTCTTAGCCTACATCGGCGGCTTGCTCGCACCGCTGTTCATTCCGCTCGGATTCGGAACTTGGCAGGCTGGAGCAGCATTAATTACCGGTTTTTTGGCCAAAGAGATTGTCGTATCAACCATGAACATCATCTATCATGCACCTGATGCAGCGCTGCTGGAAGCGCAAATCGCCCAAGCGTTTACACCGCTATCTGCCTTTACGTTCTGTGCATTTATCCTGCTGTACGTCCCGTGTCTGGCAACAGTCGGAATATTGCGCAAAGAGACATCTTCATGGGGCTGGACAGCATTTGCTATCGGATATTCCTTTGTCATTGCTTACATCGTTGCGCTCCTCATTACCGGTGTCGGGCGATTGCTCGGCTATGCTTAAGAAGAAGGTGATATACATGCCATGGATAGAAATCGGATTAGTTGCCGCTATCTTTGCCTATGCCATATGGATGGTTGTCCGTCACGTTCGAAAGAGCAAGCAAGGAGCATGCGCCTCCTGCGCGCTGAATCGCTCCTGCTCGTCGGCATGTTCCGCTGCCAAGCCACAGGCAGACCGGAGCAGCCTTGATCACGGCAACCTTCCACAATAATAATGCACAAGGGTGAACCATTCCTTCAGGAACGATTCACCCTTGTCTTATTCATGCGCTGCTATGTTATCCCTGTTATCTATAGTGTCGTCAGCGGGATATGGCCTCCCCGCCTTCTGCGAATCTCCTCGATCGTCTCCATGAAGCGCCGCTCCACTTCGCTCAGATATGCGTCTCCCTTGCGAATATATACGACCGACACCTTGTTGAACGGCTGAGGAATACGGAACACCCGCAGGGCGCCTTCCTCCTCTAATTTGCTGATTGCCGCCCGTGGTACGACCGTGATGCCGAGTCCAGCAACCACGGTGCCGATAATCGTCTCGAGCGTACCGAACTCCATGACTTTCGTGGGCGAAATCCCCTCTTGTTGCAGCCATTGCTCCAACTTGGCACGATAACCGCATCCCTTGCGGAATACAAGCAGCGGCCGATGCAGCAGATCGCGCACATAATAATCCCGAATCTGCCCCTCCATGACGCCGCGGCCGCAGACGAGCACCAGCTCCTCGTCGAATACGGGATGCTGCTCCACATTGGCTGCCGTCACCGGTCCAGAGACGAAGGCGCCGTCCAACTTATATTCAAGCACCTCTTCCGTCAACTTCTCTGTAACGCCAGTCATTAACGAAAGGTCTACCTTTGAGTATTTCTGATAGAATAGACTGAGGATATCCGGCAAGCCGACGACGGTCTCTACCGAGCCGATAAGCAAGGAGCCGGAAGGGTCATCCGTATCTTGGAACGCCTTCGTTATCTCGTTCATCAGCTGAGTCATGCGCTCCGCATAATATAGCAGCTTGCGCCCTTCCGCATTCAGCATCATGCCTCTGCGGTGACGATGGAACAGCGGGTGGCCGAGCTCTTGCTCCAGCAAGCGGATGCGGGCCGTTACATTGGATTGAACGTAACCCATTTCCTCGGCAGCACGGCTGACACTGCCATGTTCGACAACTGCCATAAAGATATGAATATCACTTACGTCCATGCTGATGACTCCTTCATGACTGATCCTTCACAGTAAGTGTGAGCTATTATTCTAAGTGATATCTTAAATCACTTTCAATTGTTTTACAAGATACTAAAATAGTCATATGATGAATTTCGTTGAGTTGCAAACATCAGGACCGTACAGTAGGAGTGAACATTCATCATGAGTAAGAAACATTTCTGGCAAGGAGCGCTATTCTGCCTCTTCGCCGCTGTTGCGTGGGGCGCCATGTTCCCCATTGCTGAGAGCGCGCTGCATCATATTGATCCGTTCTGGTTCTCAGGAATTCGTTACCTTGTCGTTGGCTTGCTGTTGGCTGTTATTCTTGGTTTAAAAGAAGGAAAGCGGGCTTTCCGCACCGAAGGCCGCGGCTTGAAGCTGTGGGTGCTCGGTACACTCGCTTTTACCGTATATAACTTCGGTGTATTCTGGGGGCAGCAACAGCTTGGCAAGTCAGGAGTGCTGCTCGCTTCGATTATGGAGTCGTTCATGCCGATGCTTGCCGTATTATTCGTATGGATGGTCTCCCGCAAGCGTCCGAACAGTTGGACCTTAAGCTGTGTCATCGTTGCTTTCATAGGTGTGCTCTTCGTCGTCACGAAAGGGGATTTCGCAACACTTGCGAACGGCGGCTTGCAATTGCTGCCCCTGCTGTCGGTGTTCGCCGGTGTAACCGGCTGGGTAATCTTCACCGTGAGCAGCGATCAATTCTCGGGTTGGTCAGCGCTGCGATTCTCGGCACTAACCTCGCTATACGGCGGAGTCACTACGTTTGCCATCGTATTGATAATGACGGCACTTGGAATCGTCGATACGCCGGCTGTCAGCAGCATCGTTACTATTATGCCTGAGATGCTATTCATGATTGTCGTCGCCGGATTGCTGGCTCTATTAAGCTGGATTCAAGGCATTCAACGATTGCATGCCATCAACGGGATGCTGTTCATCAATTTTGTGCCCGCGACCACCTTTATTATTTCTGTCATTCAAGGCTACTCCATTTCTGGAGCGGAGATGTTCGGAACACTGCTTATCGTGTGCGCGCTCATCGTCAACAACGTGATTAGCCGCCGGTCGCCTGCAGAGCCAACTTCAAAAGTTGCAGCTACGCAGAAATCGGTTCACGGGCGCCTTCCGAAGAAGCGTACACACGCTCCGACAGGATAGCTATCGAACTACGATAACAAACTAGACTTCACATAACCCTACAAGGTGAGTGAACTATCTCTACAAGCAACAAGGGAGAGACCCAATGGTCTCTCCCTTGTTGTATATTCGAATCCATATATATTAGTAATGCGCGAAATGCACGTCTCTACTGCGCAAGCACCGTTTCCGTAATCGTGCGCACCATAACCCCGGTCGCTCCTTTTGGATCGACACCGCGTCCGCTGGCCAAGAAGGCCGTGCCTGCGATATCCAAGTGCACCCAAGGCAGATCATCGGCGAAGGTGCCCACGAACAGACCTGCCGTAATCGTGCCTGCGCCGCCTGGAATGGCATTGCGAACGTCAGCTACGTCGCTCTTCAGCATATCCCAATATTCTTGGTTGGAAGGAAGCTCCCATACCAGCTCATTCGTGCGCGCCGCAGCCGCTTTGAACTGGCCGAAGAACTCTTCGTTGTTCGTTACGACGCCAGTCGTAATGCTGCCAAGCGCCACACCGACAGCGCCCGTCAGCGTTGCGACGTCGATCAGCTTACTTGCGCCAAGCTCCTTCGCATACGTCATACCGTCTGCAAGGACAAGACGGCCTTCTGCATCCGTATTGAGCACTTCAATGGTGCGTCCGCTGTAGGAAGTCAGCACATCACCAGGCTTCAACGCATTGCCCGCAGGCATATTCTCTGCCGAAGCGACAACACACAGCACGTTCGCTTGCGGACGAATGCGACCGATCGCTGCCATCGCGCCCAATACCGCCGCTGCACCGCCCATATCGCAAATCATCTCGTCCATATTGCCCGCACGCTTCAAGGAAATACCGCCCGTATCGAACGTAATCCCCTTACCAACGAGACCACAGACGTCTGTCCATTCGTCCTTGCCTTGATATTTCAATACTATCATGCGTGGCGGATTCACACTGCCTTTGCCAACGCCGAGAAGACCGCCCATGCCTTTCTCCTCGATATGCGACTCATCGAGAACGTGTGCCTCGAAGCCGCTGTCCTTCGCAAGCTCAAGCGCCGCTTCGGCAAGCGTGCTTGGAACCAATACGTTCCCCGGCAGATTCGTCAAATCGCGGGCAAACGTCGTACCGTACGCATATGCGTTGCCGCGTTCTGCGCCCTCTGTCCAAGCCGCTTCGGCAAGACCTTCCGCGCACAGCGTGAACGATGCGAATGCATGCGCCGGCTTTGCATCTTTCTTATACGTGACGCGTTGATAAGCGCCTAACATAAAGCCTTCCACCATCGCGTGAGCCATCATCTTCGCATCTTCCGCCGAAGCTTGCACGAGCTCCTGCGGAATGATAACGGACACGCGGCCAAGACGAAGCTTCACTGCTTCTCGAGCCGCTTCCGCCAACATCAAACGCACTTGCTTGACCGTTAACGCTTCCTCTTTGCGGCCAACGGCGATAAGCACAGGCGCATGTTCTTGTCCCGTTGGAACAACATACGTCTTGCAGCAGCCTGCTTCGAACAATCCGCGGCGCACCGCTTCCGCACATGCTTCTGCACCAGGGAAATCTGCCGCCTGCTCGAATTCCGCTTTGGTACCGATAACGACTACGGCGTCCGCGTCAACTTGATTTGATGCCGAGGCTTGTACTTGAACCTTAACATCTTTCAACCATGTCACATTTGCTAGTTTCATTTATGTACCATCCCTTTGTATAAAAATGATGATGCCAAATGCCCTCCATATTGTACCACAAGTTCAAATCGGGTACGAGACGGAGGACCATTTGCCCATTCAAAATGACTTCAACCTCGGGATGATGTGTTATCCGACATTACGCCAACGGCAGTCGTATGATAAATTCCGTCCACACCTCTTCCTTGCTGTCAACCGTAATCGTCCCCCCGTGATTTTTAATAATCCGGTAGCTGACGGACAATCCGAGACCGGTGCCTTCTTCCTTCGTAGTGAAGAAGGGATCGAACAATCGATCTAACGTCTTATGATCCATGCCTTTGCCGTTATCGTGAATCTTGATGGACACATACATTCCTTCTTGTTGAGTCGAGATGCGAATGAGTCCTTTTCGCTTGGTGTGAACGTGGTCAATCGCATCGATGGCATTGCGAATCATATTTAGAATGACTTGCTTAATTTGCTTGACGTCGATTGATACAAAAAGGGAGCCTGCCTCGGGATGATCCATCAATTCGATTTCGCAGCCTTTCATGAGCGCGTCGCTTTCGGTGAGGAGGACCACTTCTCGAAGGAGGGATGAGATAGGAACTTCTGAGGTCATCGGAGCTGAAGGTTTCGAAGAGTTCAGAAATTCGAAAATAATGTCGTTGGCCCGGTCAATTTCAGCTAAAATAATCCGAGCATACTCTTCTTTTCCCAGTTGCATCAAATGCGGACGCAGCAATTGAATAAAGCCGCGAATAGAGGTCAGTGGATTGCGGATTTCATGGGCGATGGCCGCTGCAATCTTGCCGAGTATGGCCAGTTTATCATTTTGATAAGCGGTTTGTTCGATTCGCTTGAAATCCGACACGTCTTTGATGCTGAACAGGTAGTCGCCATCCATCTGGTCTCCGTATGTTACAGTAACAAGATAATGTCTATCATTTCGGTCAGAGAATTCATGATAGCGCTTTCTTGTTAAAATGGTATCTTTGTACAGTCGCAAAATCATTTTACGCTTGTCCCTCTTTAAAAGCGGGTGGAAGAGCAATTCGCGCAAGGAACATCCGACCAGCGCTTTGCGGGGAATGTCGAGCAGCTTCGCCGTCTCTACATTGATAAAGGACAGTACCCCGCTGCTGTCAAACAGCACAATTCCGCTATCCATCTGTTGCAGCACATTCTCATACTTATTGCGTACGCTCTGGGTGGAGCACAACGCCTGTGCGGACTGAATCCAAGGCTCGCGAATCGGGTCTAATACCATTGCATTCCCCTCCTTGCTTCCCTGTTCTGTCTTAATAGCCGTAATCCATTCCATGAAATAAATGAACGAACGATTAAGCACCTTGATGCCTTCATCCATTTCGACATGGGATAGCACGGTGAACAACGCTTCCTCATGGATGCTTAATACATCCTGTGGGTTCAATTGATTCGTAGCGCAGGCCGAATCTCTCACTTGCTGCAAGTCTTGATCGCCGCCGTTCAGGATATAGTGCCGCAACCCATTGATGTACCGTTGTTTCCATTCCGATTGATTACGTTCTTCCTTCGCACTCAGCGCATTCAATTGTGACTCACCTCATTATACGGCAACCGTTTCCGTCCCATAGGTTCGTTCCAACAGTACCATCATAGTAAACTTTTGGCAAAAACGTCAACCAATTATTATGTCGAAAATAGACAAATAAACTCGCATCCTCTAAAGGTAATTTAAAGGCGCTGCGCGAGGGTATGCATGTGAAAGAAGGCGAGTTCGTCCGCCTTAGCCGAATCGGCCCAGCATTCGCCAATGCGCTTCAGGACTTATGACAACCATCGCCTTTCACCGTCTGGCATCCGCTGCGATACCAGTCACCTTCAATTTCCTATTTCTGCTTCAATAACTGCGCCTTGCGGCGGCTCATCAGCGCCAGGCGGCGCTTCAACTGAGATTCCCACTGCGTATCGTTCCACTGCTTCGCCAGAGCCAGCAGGTCCAGCGCATTGTCAATCTGGTTCTTCACCAGTTCGAGTGGATCATCATTCTCATGATTGATGCAGTTCTCGAACAGTCGACCGTCTTCCGAAGTGACGTAATCACGGAAATCGACCTCTTCCGCACCGTCACTTTGTGCATATTCCGCCAGTATTTCATACTCATTTTCCACTAAAAAATGCACTTCAATGCGATGACATACTGGGCAAAGCAACAGGGGAACATTATGAATCCGAGTCCGATAATGCTGCAGCGTACCATTGGTCCCAATCATGCTTGCTCCACAACAAAAGCTCATGTTCTCCCTCCTCGCATGGATCCATTGAAGACTAGATTGTTGTAGCTTATTCGCCGCTATCCCGCTCAATTCCTTTTTTTTACTACAACTTCCTTCTAATGACCTATTTCAAGTCCGTGTTCACGTATATCGTCAAGCTGTAACGCATATAGATGTGGAACAATCTCTGAAATGGGGGCTTGCGTATGAAACCGAATGTGCTGTTTGTGTCCTCTAAGCAAATTCACTATTTACGCTACGACGAAGTGAATCATGAATTGGTTGTACACTATGCTACCGGAGAAACGGCGGCCTATCCGTCGGTATCCGAAAGCTGGTATGAGCGATTGCTTCATTCGGAGAACCGGTATGACGAATTCATGCGTCTGACGGAAAGCGTAATGAAGAAACCTGCGGAGAAACATTGTTGATTAAGCCGCTGCAGCTGCTTTGACCCCAATGTTTTTGCGCTTGTTTTCATAGGTTCTCACAACACTTTTCAAATATTCATAAAACGATCTGACATGAAACCGGACCGGACCGGATATATATGAACCCATGTTATCGAAAGGGGGAGAACTCTCATCCGCTCACCTATCAAGGACAAATGGTCTTCGCGCCAGCATCATTCAGTTATGCATCTTATGGTCAAAGATCCATGCACCTTATTTGCGTACTGGGACATATCCGAGCGTAAACGTGCAGCCACAGAACGACACTACCGCATGAGTTGGTATGAATTCACCAAGAGAATTCGAATATATGCCGTGACGGACCAACGAGAGCTGCTGTCCAGTTCGGTCCAATATCTCGATGTGAATCTAGATCATCTAGAACGTGATGGGGATTCCATCTATATTCATTCCATCGAACCGGGCCAATCTTATATAGCAGATTACGGTATTCTTAACTCATCATTGCAATTTATACCAATCGCACGCTCAGCAGCCGTTCGCACTCCCCATAATCTCTCGTCAGCATCCACCGATTCGGAACAGACGCCAACACACATCGTTTTGCTGTCATCTCAAGCTCCGTCGTCCGACTCGTCCTCACCCTTTGAACAATTCTCAACCTACACGCTATATCCGAATCGAGAAGGAGTCCGTGAATGAAGGGAACTATACTGTATCCGTCAGATGCGCCAATGCAGAATCAGGGACAGATTGCCCTTATCCTGCATGCGCATTTGCCTTATGTGCGTCACCCGCATCGACCGAATTCGTTGGAAGAACGTTGGTTCTTCGAAGCAATGATGGAGACGTACCTGCCTCTTATTGACGTGTTTCGCCGACTTGAACAAGATAACGTTCCGTTCCGCATTACGATGACGCTATCGCCCACGCTCCTGTCGATGATGGAGGATAAGCTTATGCAGTCCCGATTTGAAGAGCATCTGAAGACATCCATCCGGCTCGCGCGTTCGGAGACGAAGCGACTTCGCACGAACAACGAGCTGCAGAACGTCGCCGCCTTGTATCTTGAGCGTTGGCTCAAATGGTTGCATATGTATCGTCAATGTGGGGGCCGCGTCATCGAGTGGTTCCGTCATTTTGTCCAGAAGGGATGGCTGGAATGCATCACCTGCGCCGCCACCCACGCCTTTCTTCCACTCATCAAGCATCCGGTGCTGGCCCACGCTCAGATTGAGATCGGAGCACGTGAACACGAGCGGCTGTTGGGACAACGGCCAGAAGGCATATGGCTGCCGGAATGCGCCTATTCCCCCGAGCTGTCGCCGCTCCTGCAAGCAAGCGGAATCCGGTATTTCATGGTCGATCATCATGGATTACTGACGGCACAGCCCCAGCCGCACCGACTTCAATATGCGCCTGCCATGACCGAAGACGGTGTGTTCGCCTTTGCCCGGGACCCGGAGTCGTCCCATCAAGTCTGGAGCAGCTATGAAGGCTACCCCGGAGATTGCGATTACCGGGAATATTACCGCGACATCGGCTTTGATTTGGGCTGGAATGACGAAGCGGAATGGAATTATATCCGCCCCTATATATTGGAGGATGGAGCAAGGCTTAACACGGGAATGAAATACTACCGCATTACAGGAGCGGGCTCGGACAAAACTCCCTACCGTTTGGATTGGGCTCTGCACAAGGTGCGGGAACACGCCAAGCATTTCTTGGACAGCCGCGAGCGTCAGCTGGTTCAAGCGCAGTCATGGATGGATCGGGCGCCTATCGTCGTCTGCCCTTATGACGCAGAATTGTTCGGCCATTGGTGGTTTGAAGGGCCGCTGTGGGTGGAAGCCTTGTTCCGCGAGCAGCACGCCCGCGGGGAACAGCATGAGCAGCGGACGAAGTTCGTCGCGCCAAGCGACTATATTGCAGCCTACCCGGACAGCGAGCAGACGGATCTGACCTTCAGCAGCTGGGGGCGCGGCGGATACGCCGACGTATGGCTGCAAGAGCGCAACGACTGGATATATAAGCATCTTCATCATGCGGAAGATCGTCTGCTGCAGTATGCACAGCGGCTGCGGGACAGCTGGGGGTTCAGACCCGTGCAGGAACGCATCATGAATATGGCGTTGAAGGAATGGATGCTGGCTGCCAGCAGTGACTGGGCCTTCATCCTGGATGCCGGCACGGTGACGGAATATGCCGCCGAACGGACCCGACAGCATCTTGGGCGCTGTCATTTGCTGTTGGATATGCTTGAACAAGGGGTGTATGACCTGATTCAGCTAGAGAAGATGGAGGCGGAATATCCATGCTTCAAGACAGCCGATTATCGCCTTCTGCTTCCGGATTCCAGCTCGCCGAGAAGGACAAATATGCCGTTCTACACCGTTCTCCAGCCGCTTCCTCCCCCCCCTTCCACAAGTCCCAAGGCGAAAGTCACCCTCATGCTGGCGTGGGAATTCCCGCCTCTCATCGTAGGTGGCTTATCCCGGGCTGTGTACGATCTGTCCCGCCATTTGGCGGAGAAGCAGTGTGAGGTGCATGTGGTCACGCGTGAAGTCCCGGACGCTCCATCCTATGAGTTGATGAACGGCGTGCACGTGCATCGCGTTGCCCTTATACATTCAGTCACCCCTATAGACTTTATGGATTGGGTATTCCAAATGAATGCGGCCATGTCTGACGGAGTAGATGCGCTGGTGAGCAGGGGGTTAACCTTCGACTTCCTTCATGCCCACGATTGGCTCGTCTATCCTGCTGCCCAAGACATAAAGAGCACATTCGGCTGTCCGCTCATCGTGACCATTCACGCGACCGAACACGGGCGCAACCACGGCCGAATTCAAGGTGAGCTGCCACAGCGCATTCATCAGATGGAATATCAGCTTACGGAAGAAGCAGAGCATGTCATCGTGTGCAGTCATTCTATGGTACAGGAGGTCGAGCAGATCTTCTCTTTGCCGCGCCGCAAAATAACGATGATTCCGAATGGTGTCGAAATTAGAGCGGAGTCTGCTGCGATACAAATCTTATCCGGAGCAGCCGTTCCCGCATCCGAGCCCCCGCTTCTGTTCTATGTCGGACGGCTCGTATTTGAAAAAGGCATACACGTGCTCATTGAAGCAATGCCCCGCATTTTGCAGTCCGTACCGGATGCCAAGCTTATTATCGCAGGTACCGGTCCGATGAAGCAGGAGCTAGAAGGCCAAGTTCAAGCTATGAACTTGGGGGAGCAGGTTCATTTTGCCGGATTCGTTCAAGACGACACGAGAGATGCGCTAATTCAATCCGCCCGCGTCTGCGTCTTTCCGAGTCTGTATGAACCGTTCGGCATCGTTGCATTGGAAGCCATGCGCTTCGGCACGCCGGTTGTCGTATCCGACACAGGCGGATTGGCAGAAATCGTGGACCATGGCGTTGATGGTTATAAAGCACTGCCAGGACATATTGAATCCCTCGCTTGGCATGTGACCGACATGCTCTTGCATCCAGAGCACGCGGCGGAGATGGCTGCCACAGCGCTATACAAGGTGCGCACGCAATACGATTGGAACACAATAGCCGTGTCTACGAGACAAGTATATGAAGGAGTGATCGCCCGATGAAAGCCGTCATCATGGCTGGTGGAAAAGGAACACGTCTGCGGCCGCTTACGCTAAAGACACCGAAACCTATGGTACCGTTATTGAATCGCCCTTGTATGGAATACATTATCGAGCTGTTGAAACGGTACGATATTCACCAGATCGCGGTCACGGTTCAATACTTGCCTGATGTCATTCGCAACTATTTCGGAGACGGGTCTGACTTCGGCGTGCAGCTTCAGTATTTTGAGGAGGGCACTCCGCTCGGGACAGCCGGAAGCATCAAGAACGCCTCCTCCTTCCTAGACGAGACCTTCATCGTAATTAGCGGCGACGCCTTGACTGATTTCAATCTGCGCCAAGCCATCCAATATCATAAGCAGAAGCATGCACTCGCCACGATGGTGCTGACGCAAGTCCATTCCCCGTTGGATTACGGCGTGGTCATGACAGATGAAGAGGGGAAAGTGACTCGTTTCCTGGAAAAGCCAAGCTGGAGCGAAGTATTCAGCGACACGGTAAATACCGGCATTTATGTACTGGAGCCTGAAATATTATCGTGGATTCCGGAACGGGAAAGCTATGATTTCAGCCTGCAGCTCTTCCCTGCCCTGCTGCGGGAGGAGAAGCCGCTCTTCGGCTATGTAGCGAATGGATACTGGTCGGATGTCGGCAGTCTGCACCAATATCGCCAGACGCAGTTCGATATGCTTGACCGGAAAGTCGAGGTGCGCATTCCGGCTTCCGAACCGATGCCAGGCTTATTTGTGGAGCATGGGGTGCGCCTGCCTTCGCGGATACGTCTCAGCGGGCCGTCCTATATCGGAACAGGCTGCACGCTGCATCCTTCCTCCGCTGTTGGGCCTTATACGATCCTCGGTTCTGGGAATGTGATTCATCCGTACAGCTCGCTGGAACGAACCATCGTATGGGATGGCAGCCTTATAGGCAGCCACTGCGACATCCAAGATGCGATCGTGCTGCACCGCACGCTGATTGGCAATGATGTCCACATTCAAGAAGGAGCCGTCATCGGGCACGGCTGCGTGTTGGGAGATAAGTCTCATATTCGCGCTCAAGTCAAATTATGGCCGGACAAAAAGATCCAACCTCACAGCACGGTTCATACTTCGTTGATATGGAGTGAAGAGGTGCCTGCCTCCCTCTTCGGCGGCAAAGGGATTGTCGGCAGACCGAATGGAGACATTACCCCCGAATTTGTCGGGAAGCTTGCAGCCGCATATGGCTCCGTTCTCCCCTCCGACGCTGCGATTGTCCTCGGTTCAGGAATGCATTCCTTTGATACGCTATTAAAAAGCGTGTTTGCCGCCGGCCTCCGTTCGCTCGGCATCCATGTCATCGACATCGGCGTTGCCTCCATGGAGTGCACTCGCTTTGCTGTACAGACGCTGAAGGCCGACGGTGCGGTTCACGTGCAGCTCTGCGTGGCTGGCAACGATTTGAAGAATGAACAAGTCTTTATACAATGGACGGATGCCCAAGGTATGCCGATGGCCAAGAGCCTGGAGCGCAAAGTTGAAAATGCTTATTTACAAGAGGATTTTGCAAGAGGCGCCACAGATCGGATTGGACGATGGAAAGGATATGATCATGCCATCCCGGATTATATCGAAGCGCTGCGCCGTGCGGTCGATTTCGAACTGATCCAGGATGCTTGTTTTTCCATCATCGTGCAGTCCTCGCCATCCGAAGCTTCCACAACGGAGCGCTTCGCTTCCATGCTGGGCGGAACGAGGGTACATACCCTATCGGCGCAGCCAAATCCAGCGGCCATCATCGAGCATGTCCGCAATGTTCAGGCTCAGATAGGCGTCATGTTGAATGAAGACGGCACCTTCCAGCTCGTTACGGACGAAGGAACAATCATTCATGAAGACACGCTGCTTCCCCTCATCGTGCTCGCCTTGGCGAAGTCAAGCATCAATGCGAGCGTAGGTGTTCCTGTCAGCGCTCCGATTACGCTAGAGCAAGTCGCCGTGAAGAGCGGAATCCGCATCATCCGGACGAAAGAGCCGCTGCGCGCCCGTATGGAAGCAACGAATGGGCTGCCCTTCTCCCCGTTCGCCCATCGTTTATATGCGGTGAGTCTCATTTTTCAGCTTATGGCAGCCGAACAGCGCTCCTTGCGCGAGCTTGTTGCAAGCATGCCGTCAATTCATGTGGCGAAGGAGCAAGTCCCTTGTGCTCTGCACGAGAAAGGCGGAATGATGCGGGAGCTGATGGAATGGGTCCGTCGGGAATCGGTTCAGGCAGAATTTCTGGATGGGGTTCGCATTCAATCGGAAGAAGGCTGGGTTCTCATTCAACCGGATCAGGATGAGCCGCTGTTTCATATTATCGCGCAGGCGGACAGCTCCATGAAGGCGCAAATTCTGGCTCATGAATTTGCGGGGAAATTAACGTATACGCAACCTTTGATAAGGAAGTGATGACGTGCCTAGACATCTCGTCGTAGGAAACGGAAAATTCCTAGTCAACTTGGATGAGCATACCTATATACGTGATGTCTACTTCCCTTATGTAGGCCAATTAAATCACGTAGGCGGTTACCGCTGCCGTGTCGGCGTGTGGGTCGACGGACAATTCAGTTGGTTGGATCACCCGGAATGGGACTTTCGCCTAGGTTACGTCGAAGAGTCCCTCGTTACGGACGTGACAGCCGAACATCCCCGATTAGGGCTGACGTTATATATGAATGATGCCGTCCATCAGCGGGACACCATTTTTCTCAGACGAATTCGCATCGTTAACCACCATCCCTTTGCGCGTGAAGTTCGCCTATTTTTCCATCAGGATCTGGTCATCAATGAAACAGAAGTGGGCGATACCGCGGTGTACTACCCAAATAACGGCACGCTGTTTCATTATAAGAAGGACCGCTACTTCATGTTCAACGGCATAAGCACGCGGCAGGATGGCACACTCGAAGGCATCTATGAATATTCGACAGGCATTAAACGGTTCCACCAAGCCGAGGGCACGTGGAAGGACGCCGAGGACGGACAATTGATGGGAAATGACATTGCTCAAGGCTCTGTAGACAGTACGTTCAGCTTGCGTACCGAAGTGCCGGCTTCCGGTGAGCAGACAGCCTACTATTGGTTCAGCGCCGGAACCAGTCTGGAAGAGGTCGTGCGGCTTAATGAATATGTGCGCAGCAGTCACCCCGAACACCTTATCGAGAGGGTAAGCACGTATTGGAAACGCTGGGTGAACAAACAAAGTCGCTCCTTTGCGAATCTCGAACCCGAGCTGATCCGGCTTTATAAACAAAGTCTGCTTATCGTGCGCTCTCAAACGGACGTGAACGGTGCCATCATCGCGGCGAACGATACGGATATTATGCAATATAATCGCGATCATTACAGCTACATGTGGCCGCGTGACGGCGCGCTAGTCGCTCAGGCTATGTCTGCGGCCGGCTACCATGGCATGATTGCGCCTTTCTTCCGCTTCTGTGCCGAAGCGCTGACGTCCGACGGATATTTGCTTCATAAATATAACCCGGATGGGACAGTCGGTTCGAGCTGGCACCCTTATATTCATGATGGCAAGCAGCAGCTGCCGATTCAAGAGGATGAGACGGCACTCGTCCTGTACGCCCTGTGGCAGGATTACGAGCAGCACGGGGATATAGAAATGGCGCAATCGCTCTATCAGACGCTCATCCGACAGGCGGCGAAATTCCTGCTTCATTACCGTGATGCGAATCTGGGACTGCCGCTGCCAAGCTATGATTTATGGGAGGAGCGGTACGGAATATTCACGTTTACCGCCTCCGCCGTGTACGGCGGCCTTACCGCGGCTTCGAAATTCGCTGCCTTATTCGGAGATGACGAACGGGCGCAGCGGTACAGCCAAGCTGCGGAAGAGATTCGGGCAGGCATCGTGACCCACTTATGGAACGAGGAGGGACAGCGCTTTGCACGCGGCTTATACCGGCAAGACGGCCAGTGGGCACAGGACACGACACCGGAAAGCAGCATCTTCGGCATTTATGCCTTCGGTGTGCTGCCGGCGGACGACGTGCGTGTATTGTCCACGATGCGGTCATTAAAAGAGAAGCTCTCCATCCGAAGCAGCACGGGGGGCATCGCCCGCTACTATCGCGATTATTACTTTCAACGCTGCTCCGATATGGGCCTCGCTCCGGGCAATCCATGGATTATATGCACTTTATGGTTCGCGAACTATGACATTGCGATGGCCTCAACGCTTGCCCAGCTGGAGCAAGCCCATGACACGCTGCGCTGGGTCGAAGCGCATAGTCTGTCGAGCGGTCTTCTGTCGGAGCAGCTTGATCCGTTTGACGGCAGTCCCGTCTCGGTCGCGCCGCTAACGTGGTCGCATGCTACTTATGTGGACACCGTGCTGAAGTACTTGGCCAAGTATGAACAGTTAAGCAATGCCCTATAATTAGCGTTCAACTGATCTACAAAGCCCCGACGGATAATTCCGCCGGGGCTTTGCTATGTTCGTGCAGATGGATGCGGCAAGCGCAATGCTTACTTCGCTACCAAATGTTTGTCGCCTGGTTTCCAGTTAATTGGGCACAGACCGCCGGATTGCAGTGCTTGCAATACGCGGAGTGTCTCTTCAACACTGCGGCCAACGTCGTTATGGTTAACGACTTGGTATTTCACTTCGCCTTCCGGATCGATGATGAACAGACCGCGAAGCGCTACGCCTTCCTCTTCAATCAGAACGCCATAATCACGTGCAACGTTCTTCGTAATGTCGGAAGCAAGCGGGAAGTTCAACTTGCCGAGGCCGTTGTCTTCTTTCGCTGTGTTGATCCAAGCGCGGTGGCTATGGATGGAGTCAACCGATACACCAACGATTTCAGTATCCAATTTCTTGAATTCGCCAGCCGCATCGCTCAACGCAGTAATTTCAGTCGGGCATACGAATGTGAAATCAAGCGGATAGAAGAACAGAATCAACCATTTGCCGCGATAATCGGACAAAGATGCTGCACCGAAGTTTTGTCCATCGCCATTTACTGTCTCCATGTTGAATTCTGGAGCGGGTCTGCCAACTAAACGTTCTGCCATGTTGAATTCCTCCTTGAACTATATCAATAATAATGATTCACGCGGGTTAATAGGCTTGTTGCTGTAGAACAACTTCCATATTGAATGTTATCATTCGATAATAATGATGTCAAGATTATAATCATTATTTATTAATATTAATTATAAAATATGACTAAATTGCGAACCATTCTCAATAGAGTTTACAATGCATATGTATTATATCATTTCTACGCCCATGCATCCCGCTCCTGCCTGAACCGTTGTAATTTTTCGTGCGGAACGTTAATTTTTTGTGAATTCCTCAGAAGCCGCCTACGTTAACACTCGTCTCTCTTTCCTTTGCTCCATTCTCCCCTTCAATCAGAAGTTGCCTGCCTATCGCTTCTTAACCGCAAGAGAATCTTTGCTTGCTTATCGCTCCCTGAGCCGTAAGAATCAAATTTTGACATGCTCATCGCTTACTGAGTCGTAGGGAGATTGAACGAAAGGAGTCTATAAACGCAGTGTCTTTGCAAGGTAAATCAATCTGTTTATAAAAGCAAAGCATGTCCAGTCACATTTATGCGCAAAAAAGCCGCTGATTTCCTGATATCCGATCACTTTTTAAAGTAGACTCATGGATAACAATGAGCGTATGTGTTCTTGGAGAATATCGCCCCCTCCACCCTGAATAGAGCATTACTGGTTTGATCAGCCACGTCTCCAATTTTATAACTTATGTCATTGAAATACTGATAATCAACACCTGTTTTTGCGCTTTTTCTATGTATTTCTTTTCTTGTTTACGGCTTCATGATCGATTTGATCGCTCTGGCAAAATGTCGAGTATTTCATTGATGTTCAGCCTTTGATTACACTGTCAAGCGCTGATCTAAATTAGAGCCATAACAAAAACTACATATACATTTGAATTTCCGTTTACATTCATTTAATAATCACATGACATTCCCCCTCTACAATAAAGGATGTAAATATATAACCAGTTGGAGGGGTAACTGTTGAACAAAGATGTACGCAAATCGCTAGTAATTGGTCTGGCACTTCTCATGCTTCCACTTGGCGCGATGCAATCAGGAACGACGCTGGCGAAAGAAGCCGCAAAGCCTCAGCCTGTCTCAAAAAATCTCATCGTCCTGATTGGTGACGGCATGGGACCTGCACAAGTGTCAGCAGCTCGAATCTACTCCAAGAACAAGCTGAAACAACCTCACCTGAATCTGGACAGCATATATGTGGGTCAAGCCACCACCTTCGCTGATAAAGGCGAAGATGGCGATACCATTGTGTCCGGTGAAGTAACAGATTCTGCTTCGGCAGGTACTGCCTTTGCCACAGGACACAAAACATATAATGCAGCAATTAGCGTTTCTAACGAGGATGTTTCCAAGCCGTTTGCCTCGGTCATTGAGGCTTCCAAGACAGTCGGCAAATCAACAGGACTTGTCACAACGGCCCGTATCACGCATGCGACACCTGCCGTATATGCAGCACATGTCCGCAACCGTGATAATGAAAATGCGATTGCATCTCAATATTTGACATCCGATGTTGATGTTCTGCTTGGCGGCGGCAAACGCCACTTCGTGAGCAAGAAAGAAAAAGGCAAACGTGAAGACAAAACCATTATTCCAGACTTTGAGAAAAAAGGTTATAAAGTTGTATACGATAAAAAAGGCTTGAAATCATTAACGGCAAAGAACAAAAAAATTCTCGGCCTGTTCCATGATTCCCACGTAGACTACGTGCTTGATCGAAAAACAGAGACACCTAGCTTGGCTGACATGACCTCTAAAGCGATTGAATCGTTGGCTACTAATCCAAAAGGCTTTACGATGATGATCGAGGGCGGACGGATTGATCATGCCGGCCATGCGAACGATTTAGGATCTATGATCCAAGAGACGTTGGACTTTGATGCAGCAGTCAAAGTAGCGCTGGACTTCGCGAAAAAGGACGGCAATACTTCTGTCGTAATAACAGCGGACCATGAAACAGGCGGATTCTCGCTCTCACGCGATAACATTTATGAGCTGAACGTGGATGCATGGGATAAACAAAAGATTTCATCCGAGCTCCTTGGGCCACAGCTTGCCAAAGCCGCCACAACAGATGAAGTAAAAGAACTCATCAAGAAATATACCGGCTTTACCGATGTGACAGAGGAAGAAGCGCAATACATTATGGAGGGCGACGGATCCTCTTATAAGCAGGAAGGCGCATTTAACCAAGTGATGGCAAAGCGTTATTTGGTCGGATGGTCCGGACACGGACACTCTGCCGTTGACGTAGGCGTATGGGCCTACGGTCCGATTAGCCAGCTTGTCAAAGGGCAAGTCGACAATACCGATATCGCTAAAGACATTGCTCAAGTTGCAGGACTGGATCTGACGAAGGCTACAGCTGAACTGCGCAGCAAGCATTTGTACCCGAAATTTAAAGTAACCCGTGAAGGCAGCATCATGTACCCTGCAGTGGAATTGGCAAAAGCTCTGCAAATCAAGGTATCGAACAACAGCGCAGCAAAGGAAACAACATTCACAAAAGGAAAAGTAACCTTGAAAGTAAAAGACGGTAACACAGTAACAGTGAACGGCCAGGCCAGCACACTGCCGGCAGAATTAGACCGCAACATGCTGTACTTAAACCTTGACGCATTCAGCAAATTAACTGGTCAGGCTCTGAAATGGGATTCCTTGTCTGAACGCATTGCACTGAAATAACCATGTTGACTTTGAAAATCGGGTAGGATGGCACACGTCATCCTACCCGTTCCAGTGAGGTGACCTTATGATTCAGCTTCATCAGGCGCATAAGTCTTTCCGTAATCAGCAACAGTTGATCCCTATCCTTGACATTGAACATTGGCACGTATCAGAGGGCGACCAGATTGCCCTTCTAGGTCCAAGCGGCAGCGGCAAGAGCACACTGCTCTACGTGCTATGCGGGGTACTGCCTGTCGATGAAGGAGAATGTATCATCCGCAACGAGCCTCTGCATCGGATGTCGGAGCTGGAGCGCGATCGCTTCCGCTCCAAGCATGTTGGCATTATTTTTCAAGACTTCCATCTCATCTCCTCGCTTACAGCGAAACAGAACATTGAGCTTGTCTATGAAGGACCTTTGAATGGCCGGGAGCGATATCAGCACATTCAGCAGTGGTTCGAACGAGTAGGCTTGCAGGAGCGTATGAACCATTTGCCTAGCCAATTATCGCGAGGTCAACAGCAGCGAGTAGCTATGATACGTGCACTCATTAACCGTCCCGCACTCCTGCTTGCAGATGAGCCGACCGGCAGCCTGGATTACGAAACGGCACACCTCACAATGAATCTGCTGCTGACGCTATCTGAAGAAGAGGGTGCAACTTTAATTACAGTTACCCACGATCAGCATTTAGCCGCACACTATCCGAAGCAAGTACATATCTCAACGATAAATCAACATGCCATGATTCAAGGTCCGGTCAATTGGGGCTCATCAATTGCGACGGGAGCCAAGCAAGCATGAATATATTCCACTTCCTTTGGCGCAACGTCATGCATAGAAAGATACTTTCCATTCTCACGGCATTATCCATCACGCTCACGATTGCCCTTATCATCGTTCTTCTGCAGGCTAGTGAGGGTGTCGAGCAAAGCGCGCAGAAAGGCTATGGCCCATTCGAGCTGACACTCGGTTCGAAAGGAAGTCAGACGCAGCTCGTGCTAAATACGTATTACCACGTCGGTTCACCGGGTGGCAATATTCCGCTCCAAGTGCTGCATGATTTGAAGAATGAACAGGAAGTAGCGAATGCATTTGCGATGACAGCTGGCGATTCCTACAATGGGTATCCGATTGTCGGACTAGAACCCTCCTACTTTTTTACGCGCTATGGCGATCATTCGTTGATAGCTGGCGGTATGTACAACAAAACCGATGAAGCAGTCGTAGGATCCCATGTTGCGAACATGCTTGGACTACACGTTGGTGACACCTTTCACGGGAGTCATGGTCTGGTGCATGGCAGCGGCGATTCGTTTGACACGACATCGGATAATCACGAAGAGCAACATGATGAACCCGATCACGAGCACTTTGAATATCAAATCGTCGGCATTCTCCCTCCGCTCGGCACAGCGGATGACAGGGCTGTATTTACAACCGTTGATTATGCTTGGCACGTCCACGGCATAACGCATGATGAGGACAAACAAATAACCGCCATTCTCGTTCAGCCCAAGTCGCTGCTCGGCGCCCAGATGATTAAAAATAAATATAACCAGCGTATTGATGTCCAAGCGGTCTATACCAGCAAGGCAGTAGCTGATGTCGTTAACGTGGTCGATCAAGGCACAGAGCTGGTTCAGTTCGTTTCCATCCTATGTGTAGTGCTTGCGGCTATTTCCCTGTTGCTGTCCCTAACCTCCGTTGTGACGGAACGAAAAAAAGACGTCGGCCTCATGCGCTTAATCGGCAAATCACGTCAATACGTATGGTCCGTCTTAATTGGCGAAGGCTTGTTCTTAACAGCAATCGGAGCGATAGCCGGCTTGCTGCTTGGACACCTCGTCACCTACTTCTTTGCAAGCTCCATATTGGAATGGAGCGGAGTGCATGTTGATGCGTTACGTTTCGTTCCGGGAGAAGGATGGCTTCTTCTTGGGGCACTGCTTGTAGGCTTTGTCGCTTCGATCGGACCGGCTTGGAAAGTGTATCGTGTCGATTCCCTTCAATTATTCCGTAGTTAGCGAACAGGAGATAGACGACCAACGAGGAAAAGAGGCGAAAAGGAAATGAAAATAACATTCAATAGTCTAGCTGCAGGTTCCATAATAAGCTTAAGTCTGTTGTTATCCGGTTGCGGCCATTATCAACAGCAGTCTGATAGCGCCGCACCTCAATCTTTCGCTGCTGCAGCTGTGGATCAGCAGACATTAGAAGAAGCGACAGCAATAGCACACATAGCGGATACGACAGCAGGCGGCAGTTCTGGCAGCAGCACCACGGGCGGCGACATCTCAACGAAGCCGCCACAAGACAGCTTGAAGCCAAATAACCAAGCAGACAAAGCCAACAACAAGAAAGATTCCACAGCAAACTCCAAGCTCGGATCTAAATTAGAGGAGTCAGCTGCGGCAGTGAATAGCAGTACATTGGATAAAGTCAGTCCGGCGCATCATGCTAATCCTTCGCCTAATGCCAAGCAGCAGTCCCTTACGGGCACTAGTGTGAAGAGCAAGATCAAGCCTTCAACTGCAGGCAATCATAAATCAACTGCTAGTACCGCTCCAGATGCAGACAGCAAGAAAAAAATGGCCGCCGCACAGCAGAACAATGAGCCGAATACTAAGCCGGAGAAGTCCTATTCCAATACGTTGCTCTGGTCTGAATTTTTCGATAACGAGAAACAAGATACGCCTTCAGATAAATTTTGGGAGCTTTCCGGCAAGCAAGTCAAGATTAAAGGCTATATGGGCGAAGTGCTATCATTTGACAAGCATTGGTTCTTGCTCATTCCCGCTCCGGGCGCCGAATGCCCGTTTGACAACGGAGATGAAACCTATTGGAACAAGATTATGATGGTGTTCGTACCTTCCGATACGAAGCTGCGCTATACATCAGGAGCGTTGGAGCTGACCGGAACGTTGGATGCGGGCATTAAAATAGACGAATCCGGTTACAAAACAATGTTTAGGCTGTATGACGCAACGTTTGAAGAATTAAGCGAATAGTTCGAGTTGCTCCTAATTTCCCCCCTCTGCCCTTGTTTTCCATTTAATTCTAAACATGGATTTAGGCACATTATAGTTCATGGATTCAAGTATATCTTCCAGATTTTTTTGCGGTAGGAATTCGAACTAGGATGGTTTCGATGGATAATAACGGGGCAGGCTTTACGGTGAAATACCGATTCAGGGTATTCGTGACATACGATTGGAAGGTCGGAGGCATAACGCTCCGACCTTTATCATCAAGCCTATTTCATCGCGGCTACGATTAAATCGCCCATTTGCGTCGTGCCGAGCGCCTTCGACTTGTCTGTTGCGATATCCCCTGTACGGTGTCCTGCGTCTAGCACTTCCTTCACAGCCGTCTCAATCGACTGCGCCGCTGCTTCGTATCCGAATGTCAGGCGGAACATGAGCGCCACGGACAGAATCGTCGCTATCGGATTCGCCACGCCTTGACCCGCGATATCCGGAGCGGAGCCGTGCACCGGCTCGTACAGCCCGAAGCTGCCTTCTCCTAGCGAAGCCGAGGACAGCATCCCGATCGAGCCCGTCAGCATTGCCGCTTCGTCACTCAAAATATCCCCGAACATATTCTCCGTCACGATGACATCGAAGCTCGACGGACGGCGCAGAAGCTGCATCGCACAGTTGTCGACCAGCACGTGCTCCAGCTCCACATCTGGATATTCTGGAGCAATGCGGTTCACCGTCTCGCGCCAGAGGCGGGACGTCTCCAACACGTTCGCCTTGTCGACCGAGGCCAGCTTCTTGCGGCGCTTCTGTGAAATCTCGAACGCTTGACGCACGATGCGTTCCACTTCCTGCACGTTGTATACGCACGTGTCGACCGCTTCCTGACCGTGTTCCCCTTCGCGGCGGAACTTCTCGCCGAAGTAGATGCCGCCGGTCAGCTCACGCACGACGATAAGGTCCGTTCCCTCGAGCACCTCCGGCTTCAATGTAGACGCATCCTTTAAGCAGTCGAAGATGACTGCCGGGCGAATATTGGAGAATAACCCGAGCGCTTTGCGAATGCCAAGCAGCCCGGTCTCAGGCCGAAGCTCCTTCGGGTTGCTATCCCATTTCGGACCGCCTACCGCGCCCAACAGGACGGCATCCGCTTGCTTACACTTCTCAAGCGTCTCTTCCGGAAGCGGGGTTCCTTTCTCGTCGATTGCAATACCACCGAATAAGCTGTGGCTCGTTTCGAACGAATACCCGAACAACTCCTCCGTACGCTTTAATACTTTTTCCGCTTCTTTGACGACTTCCGGCCCGATGCCGTCGCCTGCGATAATGGCGATCTTCTTCACTTCTGCCATGTCTGTCACTCCTCGTTCATTGTCGTTACTTTCAGTTGTAACACAAATGAAAGAGGTTGGCTAAGATATAAAAGCTATCATTTTTATAGGAAAAAACTATGAGTAGTGTTTCATTCCATCGTCTTGCCCATTATTTTACTTTTAACAAATAACCATTCGGATTAAATGTAAGATGGAATTTATGTCTGCTTTCATCCACTATGAATTGGTCGTTCTCCGTCAAAAATTGTTGCACGGCTCCCATGGGTCCAGGGGCCAAGTGAGGAGCGATTGGGTTTCCCCCGATGATGGTGTCTTCTACAATCAGGTAACTTCCAACCGATACTAGCCCATAATACAGTCTCATCTCTTGAAGCACGTGCGGTTCTGTATGATCGGAATCGAGAATGACTAATACGACATCACTAGGTAATATTGATTCCTTTATTTTGTTAACAATCTCAGTAGAGGTCGTATCTCCTAATAGATAAGAAATTCTGCCATGCTCGGGTCTTTCCATTTCCTGTATATCTACCGTAATCACCTTGCCCTTGCCTAATAGATCGCACATATTTGCTAAAAACAAAGCACTTCCGCCCTGATTTGTTCCACATTCGACTATCACATCAGGTTTAACTTGGAACAGGATTTCTTGGTAGTTAAATAAGTCTAGTGGACATTTAAAAACATGATGTCCTAACCAATATGTGTCCGTCCATACTCCACTTTCAAAATAATGATGATGAAAAGAATTTACGAAATCACCCACAATTTCTTCCCCTTTCTCGCCAATCACATTTTCATATCCGTTTCTAGACAGTGTATGAAAATTATAATGATTGCGTGAGTGAAATAGACTGCCATCGTGTGCTACCACCTAAGCCAAATCTATCTTCCAACCCAAATTAGAGCCAAGATCCATCCGAGAAATGTATGTCTCTGTATTCTATACGCCGTCCCCCCGTTCTCGGAACGGTCATAGAATATCTTAATTTCGTAAGCTTCATAGGGTTATTAGAAAGAATATCCTTATCGCAACTGCCAAGACGACTGTAGTCCCGATGATGCATGCCGGTCTGCCCTCCCAGCACAACAGAGGGAACAAAGCTCACCGTAAAGTAAGACAACGAGTCTATTAACGGAGGGAAGAGAAATGTACCCAATCCCCGACCAGTTCTACGCAAAAACGATCGACTGGGCTATAACTTATTCGTTAAGCAACAATTACCGCTTTGAGGACGTTTACAAGGTAATATACCCGAAAGAAATGCTTCAGCTTCAGGCCCCCAAAGGCTTGGACTCTACCCGTTGGCCTACGTTATGCAGCTTCGACGAAGCCTTCGTGGCCGTTATACCGAACGGACGCGTCGTTACGGGGAACTGTTATGTCGTCACACCTGACAATAAACGGCTGCTCGATGTAGAATACAACTACCCGTACGGTATTCAGGAATTGCCCTTCCCGGAATATCGGGCGGAGACCGTGGCTACCCTCATATGGGGTTGGAACATTCCCCAAGTCGATTACACGCAAGCCGTATTCGGCCATTGGTTTTTTGATATTTTACCGCGCATTCATCTGGTGGAACAGAGCGGGATCGCAATCGATAAATACTTAATCGGCAAACTGACCCATCCTTTTCAATATGAGTCCTTGAATATGCTCGGTATTCCAATGGATAAATTGATACAAGTGGACAAGAATGACTTTCATCTTATGGCAGACAAGTTGGTCGTCCCCGCAGTGCCTTGGATATTGGGCAAGAGTCCTAGATGGGCCTATCAATTTATACGACATCGATTGAAGGATAACCATTCAGTTCAACCCGTAAACGGTTATGAGCGAATATATGTAACCCGGCAAGATGCGAATGCGCGCTTTGTCTTGAATGAAGACGAAGTCATGAATATGCTGCGCGCAAAAGGATTCACACGTATCGTGCTCACTCCGTTGACTACCCAAGACAAAGTAGCCATTTACTCGTCTGCACACGCGATTGTCGCTCCGTTCGGGAGCGGAAACATTAATTTCGCTTTTTGCAATCCCGGAACGAAAATCGTGGAGCTCACGCCGCACACCGTGGCGGATGATTACTTCTGGAAGATAAGCAATCATGCGCAGCTAGACTACTACGAAATCGTATGCGATATCGGATATCCGCCCAGACATATAGGAGGATTGGACAATATGATCGTTGATATCAACAAGCTGCGGCAAGTGCTTGAACTGGCTGGGATATAAGTCGGATCAGCCCCCCTCATCAAAAAATTGAGCGGGGGAATTTTGTTTATACTCCCAAACTAGACAGTGTTCCAACACTAATTTGTAACGCTTATATTCATATTTCATAGTATTTTCTAAAATAAAATCCCCCCCGTAGTTCACCCCTGCATCAAGAGCGATCGTAGGTTGGAATTCCTCTAGGACTTTCCTCCATATAGCGGAGATCTTCGGTTGAGTTACTCCATTGTGCAACAGCAAAAATTGCCCCCTAAGTTCATTTTTGTTGGTGTAAATGACATTCCCCGATTCCGGCAAAACAATCTTCTCCATAAATCTCACATCCACTCTCTTTAATAGGAACTCTATATCCTATAACTCGGAGCTATTGCTCTGCTATTATCATTTGCCTACTACTTTGTATTTATATATTTGCCGCTCGCTGGACGCCATCTTTTTGATCTCTTTATTGCCATCTATTTTCACCCATTTTACGATAACCATTTCTTCTGCCTACATCGTCCCATCGCTCCAATCATAACTTACAATACGACATGCGATTGTCAGGAGGGAATGATTCGTGTCCAGCAGACAGAAGACGGTCATCATTGGCGCAGGCGGACATTCCAAAGTTATCATTGATATGCTAGGCTCCAATCCCATAATAGAGATGGTGGGGTGTACGGCCACCACGGGAATGGGCACAGTCTTGAACGTGCCTGTATTGGGCGATGACTCTATCTTGCCGCATCTATATGATCATGGCGTCCGCCACGCGTTTGTGGCGATCGGCGACAACCGAATCCGGCACAGGATGGCGCGTCATGCAAAAGACATCGGATTCACATTGATTAATGCCATCAGTCCATTTGCGTATGTGTCCCCTTCGGCCCAGCTAGGTTCGGGGATTGCCGTCATGCCCCACGCCGTGTTGAATGCGGAAGCGCACATCCATGATAATGCCATTATCAACACGGGAGCGACGGTCGACCATGAATCCGTCATCGGCGAATCGTGCCATGTGGCACCGGGAAGCAGTCTCTCCGGGAATGTGCGCGTTAAAGATGGGGCCTTTTTAGGTACGGGAACGAAAGTCATCGATGGCATAACCATTGGCGCCTGGTCGGTACTCGGCGCAGGTTCAGTCGTCATCCGCAATATTCCGGATCGATGCCTCGCTGTCGGCGTGCCGGCCCGCGTCATTAACCAACGTCATGAACCGTACTAATGCGCAGACACGAATGTTGGAGGGAAAATCATGAACAAATATTATTCCATTGCAACTCCCATTTTGAATGGGAACGAAAAGAAATATGTCATGGACTGTTTGAATTCGACATGGATCTCTTCCAACGGCCCGTATCTGGATCAATTCGAGCAGCAATTCGCTGCTTTCTGTCAGACGAAGCACGCGATCGCCTGCAGCAACGGCACGACCGCCTTGCACTTGGCGCTGATGGCTCACGGAGTCGGACCGGAAGATGAAGTTATCGTTCCGACACTTACATTCGTGGCTTCGGCAAATGCCGTAACATACTGCGGAGCGGTACCCGTGTTCGTTGACGCGGAATCCGAGACATGGAATATAGACACCGACGCCATTGAAAGCAAGATTACGCCCCGCACGAAAGGAATCATTGCCGTTCATTTGTACGGACATCCCGCAAATATGGATCCCATCATGCATATCGCGCAAAAGCACGATTTGTTCGTCATCGAAGACGCTGCCGAGGCCATTGGCGCTCAATATAAAGGAAAAATGGCGGGGGCGCTGGGACACACCGCCACGTTCAGTCTGTTCGGAAATAAAATCATTACGACCGGTGAAGGCGGCGTCGTAACGACCAATGATGACGATCTCGCCGAAAAGGTCAGGCTGCTGAAGGGGCAAGGCATCGACAAAAACAAAAAATATTGGCATCCCGTTATCGGATACAATTATCGGATGACTAACATTCAAGCGGCGATCGGATGCGCCCAGCTTGAAAATATCGACTGGCACATCCGGCAGCGCATCCGGGTCGCCATGCACTACTATGACTATCTCCAAGATGACGACAGACTGACCCTTCCGGTTCAGAAAATATGGTCCAAAAATGTATACTGGATGTTCAGCGTCGTGCTCAATCGCTATACGGAACTGCAGCGGGACTCGGTCATGAAATGCTTGAAAGACAATGGCATTGAGACGAGGCCGTTCTTCTATCCGATGCACATCCTTCCACCGTATAAACAAGGTCTGACATTTACTGATTTTCCAGTAGCCAACCGCATTGCGTCCCAAGGCATCAATCTTCCGAGTCACGGAGAACTGACCGAAGGCGATATCTGGTTCATTTGCCGGACGCTAAAAAATGTGTTGTAACCTACCGCTTGAGGAGGAAAAGTCATTGGCACAGCATTATCGGGTCATCCATTTCATACACGCCATGCTGAGGCTCGAAGGATTGGACTTCATCAGAGAGGTATACCGGCAGTTCCTCCACCGGGTGCCGAGTGAGGTGGAATATCAACATTATATGAAACTGCTGGCTATGCGGCAGACCAAACAGACGCTGATGGTCCACGTGATGTGCAGCGAGGAGGCGGAACGATTATATCATCAGCCGCCTGCCGGCTTCATTCATCTCCATGATGAGACAGCCGCAAGCATCTTACGCCGCTTTTATCCTTCTGAGCCCTTTTTTTTCGTTCATTCGCTGTACAATGAATTGTTATGCCGCAATCCAGATACGCAAGGAATGCAAGGCCACCTGCACAGTTTACTGGCGGGTATGCAGAAGAAAAATCTGCTTCATGGATTTTTCACGTCAGCGGAATGCCAGCAATTGCTGTCTTTGCCGCAAATTCCTGTACAAGACGACTGGCGGATGGTCGATACGGGGATTGCAGCTTTTCCATCGGGACATCGGATCGTCAATCATATCGGCATCTTTTTGGCTTATCCTCATCCCCTTGCCTTGGACGGTGAGGGAATCGGACGCTTTCTTTACCGGCTAATTGAGGGGTTTTTAATCAACAGACCGGATGTGCACATCCATATCGCCGCCACAGATTACAACTATTTGGATGCTGAAAATACATTCGCTTTATTAAAGTCCCACTTCCCCGGACGGGTTCATATCACCAAATCGAACAATATCGAATCGTTCAATACCAGCGTTCCGGCGGAGGTCTGGATTGTGCCTATCGTTTCACTTGAACTGGCGATGTTTTTAAAGAAGCCTTATATCGTATGTTTGCATGATTTGGTTCATCATCAATTCAAAGACTTGTATTTTACAATATATCCTGAATTTTGCCATCGGGTTGACCGTAATGGCTATCACATATTGAAAAAAGCTGCCGCCATCGTATCCAATTCCAATTATGTCCGGACGCTTCATGCCATCGGTGTCGCCGGAATGCCTGCTGAGAAGACACATGTTATCCGGTTGGCCCCGCCAAACAATGAGTACCAGACCTTCAGCTTCATCGACGAAGCCCAATTTAGAATGAAATACCAATTATATTTAGACTACCTTGTGTTTCCGACTGTTTTGCGCCTTCATAAAAACATCGAGCGGCTAATTGCCGCATTTATCAAATTCAGACAATCATTCGACGGTTATCATTCCCGATTGCGCCTCGTATTCACCGATCAGTTGACGAACACTCCGAAGCAGGCGGAAGTCATGCAGATATTACAGCATGTTGCAGATGAAGAAATTCGGAGCAGCATCATGTTTATAGGAAGAATTCCGAAATCCGATCTGCCCTCGCTTTACAAATACGCGCTGGGAACCATCGTCCCGACGCTGTTCGAAGGGAGCTGTCCGTTCCCCATTCTGGAATCATTGACGATGGGCACACCTGTCGCGGCAGCCAATCTTGAGGTTACGAACGAGATCATTACAGATATGAGCGCATTCCTGGCGTTCAACCCATACTCCATCGAAGAAATAGAAGCGGCCATTCGCAGCTTGTGGACGTACCGCCACAAGCTGTTGGCCCGGCAACAGGCCGCGATTAGCGGAGCGATGCAGCGCAGCTGGACAGATGCCGCACATGAATATTACGCCTTAATACAGCATGTCGCCGGCACGAACTAATGGCCGCTTGAACGGCTCATACCATGCCATAATGCTTCATGTATGCCAGCCGGAATACATGGATATATTTTTTTGCTACATCATCCCATGATTCCGACGGATCGTTCATGCCTTCTACGGCAGAGGCCTTATAATGCGCGTAGTTGGCAAATAACCGACTTAGAGCCTGTGCAATCGAATCCGGCGATTCCGGGTCGAACCATACGATGTCGGCGCTGTGCCTTGCCAGATGCTCCCGCATGACGGGAATATCGGAACAGAGTACCGGGACTCCCAATCGCAACGCTTCTTCTACCGGATAGCTTCCGCCGCCTTCCGATAGGCTCGGCATAATTAGGGCTTGGGCATTCCTCACGAGCGGAATGACATCTGCGTCCGAAATGAATCCCATCGGATACACATCCTCGTCAAGACGCAGCCCGATCCGGTTCATTAATGATATGAGTGTGGGAACATATAAATGATCTGGCCAATGTGGGGGGACGCTGTGCAGCAACTCCGTATTGTAGCCGAACAAGACAAGGGGAACTTTGCTGCTTTCGGTAAATCTGGAATAGGCCAGCAGCAGATTATAGTGATTTTTATGCGGTGACACATTGCTTGGGTAGACCACGTATTCCTGTGGAAGACGTAGTGCCAAATCTGCGCTTACCGCAGCACTCGTTAAGTTTGCGGACGGCAGAATGGCATGCTCGACAACATGTGCTTCATTGCATTGCGGCCCGAAATGCTCAATCAATCTTGATTTTACGTGATGAGATGAGACGACGACGGACGTCATGTTGTCTATCCAGTCTTTGGATATACGCCAGCACTGTTGAACGACAGCACCCGTCAAATAATGAGGGACGAAATCCATCACCGTTGTATCGTGAAACGTGCATATCGACGGAATGTGCACCTTGACATATTCAGGGCCATGCGGCCAGAAAAAGTATACAACATGACAATCTGCAAGCAGCGCATTTCCTTCAGGCGATTGAATGCTGCCGCTAAAATAAACGATATCGATATTCGGGCAGCCCGTAATATCGATTCTTTCTTTGAATCTCGTTTCAGAGGATATGACTAATCTCACCAGATCAATATCTTCCTGCCGTGCCATCGCAGGCAATAAATTGGACAATAATCTTGCCCCGCCGCCCACGGAAATCAAATTGGCACACCAAATCATAATTCTCATTTTCAACTCTCCCTTGAAGCATTTACAAACGGCTGATTATGCGATCCCCTAATGATTATGCGGCGCGCGCGCGGAAGATTCATCGCGATGTCCTGAGCGCAGAGATATTTCACGCCAAGAAGATGAATATAGATGGGATAAAAGGAGGGTATGAAGATGGTGCAAATCATATGGCATGGAAATGTATTTGACTCCACGGGGTATGCCAAAGCAGCAAGACAGTACGTGCTCGCCTTGCATGCGCGCGGGGCAGACGTCAAACTAGAGACCTATCCCGGACTCCCCCATGTCGAGCTCCCCCCTGACCAAAGCACGGTGCTGGAACAATTGCGGGTCAAGCGGAAAAGAGCGGCGCAGCGGGTAAGCATCTTTCATTACATCCCCGACTTCTGGAGAAAGAAGCTGCGCCCGTCGTTCGGATTCACGTATTGGGAAACATCGAAAATACCGGACACCTGGGTCAGGCATGCGAACCAGATGAATGCCGTGTTGTTGCCTAGTCTTCACAATATCGATGTTTTTCACCGTTCCGGTGTCACCGTTCCGTTATTTTACGTCCGTCCCTGCCTGTCCGAACCGTATCATCCACCCTCTCTTGAATCTACGCCTTCCTATGTGCGCCAGTTGCCTCCGTTCCGATTCCTGTCGGTCTGTTCCTGGATTGATCGCAAAGGCATCGACCTGCTGTTGAAGGCGTTCTGGCACGAATTTACGGCTGCCGATCCGGTATGCCTGATTATTAAATCGGCGGGCTCCGCAGACATTTTTCATGAAGTGGAGAAGTTGAAGCAAGAACAAATGCTGGCGCATATTCCTGCTCCGGTGTACATTGATTTGGAACTGCGCAGCGAGATGGAGATGGATGCGCTGTATCGGAGCAGCCATGCTTTTGTGCTGCCGAGCCGAGGGGAAGGCGTCGGTTATCCGGTACTGGAAGCGGCCATGAGAGGAATTCCGGTCATTGTGACCGGATGGGGAGGCCATGCGGATTTTTTGAATGAGCATAACAGCTACTTGATTCCGTATCAGCTCGTCCCTGTGAAGCCGCAGCCTTACTATTACGGGTATCAAAGCGATCAACTGTGGGCGGAAGCATCGATCGACTCGCTGCGAAGCAATATGCGGCACGTCATGACAAATTACGCAGAAGCAGCCGTGAAAGGGCAAATTGTCATGCAGCATACTCTGACGCACTTTTCGCCGGATAAGGCGGCGCAGGATCTCATCGACGCGCTTACGAGAATAACCGGCTTCTCCTTCACCTAATTCGAACAAAATTCCAGACCAAATAAAAAAGAGCTAAGGAGCCGCCCTTACCTCTTTCTTTCGTTACATATTTTTCATCATACTTCAGCACTTATTTAGAAAGCTGTTTCTTAATGATCTGCAGGGCTTCGCCGACGTTTGCCGCCTCAATGCTGTGGACCGATCCGTCATATAGCTCGGAAGCATGGTCGTAACGGGAATCATAGTAATGCTCAAGCATGAGCGCTGCCGCTTCCCCATAATTCTCCAATCGCAGCGCGTCGGCAACGGCGCGCGCTCCAGGCGTATGCATCCGGCGCTGAATGCGCGCAAACGCTTCACGAATCGCTTCCGGGTGCTTGGACGGCTCATAGTCGGCCACAATATTGCTCACCCGCTCCGGCAGCGGCAAATGCACATCATACACGATCCCACGCTGCTTGGCACGCATAAGGAACTCCGGCAGCATGATTTTGCCGAGCCTGCGGCTTTCCGCCTCCAAGAGCACATAAGCGGCATTGTCCAACTGCAGCTGCATCAGTCTATCCAACAGCAGCGCGTCGAACATCTTCTGATTATTCGGCGCCTGTCCGATATGTCCGAACACCGAGCCTCGATGGCCAGCCAGCTCCTCCAAATCCAATACGGGATAACCTTCAGAATGCAAGCGCCGAAGCATATCCGTCTTTCCCGTCCCCGTATGGCCAGCCAGCACGACGCAGGGCACGTTCATTTCATACTGTTCCAACGATTCCTGCACCCAGCGCCGGTAAGAACGAATCCCCCCGAACAGACGATAGGGCTTCAAGCCCATCAGCGTCATGACGGTAGCCATCGTGCGGCTGCGCATGCCGCCGCGCCAGCAATATATTACAATCGGACCATCCAATTGCCTAAACTGCTTATACAATGCAGGAAGCTTGGCCGATGCGATTTCCAACCCGCGTTCTTTCGCGGCCTCCACGCTGACTTGCTTATAGATGGTGCCAATTTCCGCCCGCTCCTCATCGGAGAACAGCGGAATGTTGATGCTCCCCGGAATTGTAAACTCCTTGAATTCCCCGGGCGAACGCACGTCGACCAGCGTCGCCTTATTATCACGCAATGACAAACATTGCTCCAATGCAATATCTTGCATGCCACTCACCTCTTGTTGTCTCTCTCGAAAATATCTCTATTTTTAAGACTATAGCATTGCCGCCCAGAAATCTACTCTACCTTTTATCATGGACAATTAACGAGCCTTCCAAACGAATAAATCACCGCCCTTAGCGCCCACACTCCGTCAAGCGCCGTGCCCTTTTTTCTCCGTTGTTCATATGTAGTAATAATTCTCTTCTGTCATCATTGTCTGTTTTTCAGGAGGTGTTTCTCATTACAACAGTCAAGGCTGTTATTTTGGCTGGGGGAAAAGGGACCCGGTTCTGGCCGTTTAGCCGCTCGCACTGCCCAAAGCAATTTTTGCCGATTCTTCACCAGCAATCCATGATTGCCGACACCCTGCGGCGCATGCTGCGCTACTTACCGCTTGAACATATTTACATCGTATCCCTGGAAGAGTACGTTCCGCTAATCCGGGAACAACTGCCCGGCTTCCCTCCACAAAACATTATCATTGAACCGATGGCCAGAGATACGGCCGCTTGCATCGGTTTATCCGCGCTGCACATGCTGATGGCCGATGAGGATCCGGTACTTATCACCTTGCCTTCCGATCATTATATATCGGATCCAGATGCGTTCCATGAGGCGCTGCAGTCTGCTGTCCGGCGAGCGGAGCAGGAGCCGTGCGTCGTCACGCTGGGCGTTCGGCCGACCCGTCCGGAAACCGGTTATGGATATATCCGTATTCGTACCGATCACTCCGACTCAGCGGAGGAATGCGCCAGAGAACAAAGGGCGGAACAAATAACGGCCGTGGAAAAATTTATCGAGAAGCCTCATCTGTCCGTAGCGCAAAAAATATTTTCTGACGGATGCCACTATTGGAACACGGGCACTTTCATCTGGAAAGCGTCCACCATTATGCATTTACTGAAGCTTCATCTACCCGATCTGCACGATATATTAATGGAAATGAAAGACTTCATGCGCAACCCGACTGACGGCTCAGAGACGCTTGCAATGCTGTACGGCAATCTCAACAAGCAATCCATCGATTACGGCGTCATCGAGAAATGTGAATCCATCTATATGATTCCCGTCCATTACGGCTGGGACGATCTGGGCAATTGGAACGCACTGGAACGGACGGAGCAGCCGGATGAGCAGCACAACGTCATACACGGGCTCCATCAAGGATTGGATACGAACCGCTGCATCATCTATGGAACTTCGAATCAAATGATTTCAACGGTAGGGGTCGAAGATATGGTCATCGTCGCAACCGATGACGTCCTGCTCGTCTGCCATAAAGAACGAACCCAAGATATTAAAAAAGTTGTAGAACAGCTGAATCAACAAGGTTACCGCATATTTTTATAGACTGTTGGCCGTCTTGAGGGGAGGAAGCACATGAACGGCGAGATGTATATCCGCAACATCGGGACCGTATTCGAACCGACAGGTTATGCGAAAGCAAACCGGCATATTTTATTGGAACTTATAAAAAGAGGTGTGCGTCCCCAATTCTCCCCCATTCATCCCGAAGTCGTCAAAGTGCCGCTATCCCCTTCCGTTGAGGCCGAATTGCACGCGCTCAAGCACACTCCTCTGCCGCAGCATCATACGGTTATGGTCCACTACCCGGCCATCCATTTCGTCAAAAATACGCAGCAATTCACGATCGGCATGACGATGTTCGAATGCAACCGTCTCCCTTTCACTTGGGTGCGGCGATGCTGCAGCATGGATGAGATCTGGGTGCCGTCCACCTTCAACCGGGACACCTTCATCCAATCCGGCGTCCCGGCGCATAAAATCCGGGTCATGCCATACGGCATCGATCCGCTCATGTACTCCCCGGGCAAACCATCCCTTCCCGTTCCCGGCAGACGGGACTATGCCTTCTTGTCAGTCTGTTCGTTCGATAACCGCAAGGGAATCGATATTTTGCTGACATCCTTTTTTGAAGAGTTTTCCGAATCAGAGGATGTCTGCCTTATCATCAAAACGCGAGCCTCCTCCGAAGAGGAGATCGGAAGACAGCGGGCATATGTGGATTCCATCGCCTTCAAGACATCAGGGCGGGCAAGATCGTCCGTCATCCTGCTGTCAGCCATCCATAGCTGGACGGAAGAGGAGCTGGCCATGCTGTATAACAGTGCGGACAGCTATGTCCTCGCCACCCGCGGCGAGGGCTGGAGCATGACGGTCATGGAAGCGATGGCGTCGGGCTTGCCCGTCATTACGACCCGCTGGTCTGCCCATCTGGACTTCGTGAACGATATGAATGGCTATCTCATCGCCGTGCAAAGGTTCGTCCCCTCACATCAGACGAACTCAAGGCTGCTCTGGGCCGTTCCGGATAAACATCATTTGCGGCAATTGATGCGCCACGTCTACGTCCACCGGGAAGAAGCCGCGGCCAAAGCGGACCTTGGCCGGCAGACGGTAAGCGGGCAATTTACGTGGGAAGCGAGCGCTGCCCGCATGCTGCAGCGCCTGCAGGAAATATCCGCCCGGTAAAAGGGGTTGTTCGAACACGCACTAAAAGGAGAGATTACAGCACCATGATCAGCGTCATTGTTCCGACCATCCATCATACCGAACTGGTGAAACAATGCATACACAGCTTCATCAACAGCGTCCATGATCTGCCGTATGAACTCATTGTAGTTGATGACGGGAGTCCGCCCCATATTCAGCAGAATCTGGCGGATTGGGCGGCCCCCCTCAATGTGCATGTTATCGCCAAGCCAAGCAACGAAGGCTTCAGCCGTTCGGTCAACCTCGGTATTCAACACTCGCAGGGAGAATTCGTGCTGCTCGTCAACAACGATGTCGTCTTTCATGAACCAGGGTGGCTGCATCATATGCTGATGACGATGCATAGCTCTGCAGACATCGGCATTGTCGGCGCCCGTCTCTTATACCCGAACCTGACGATTCAGCATGGCGGTGTGGTCCCGACCCATAAAGGCCATTTCGATCACCGCTTTCGGGGGCAAGCGGCCGACTTCCCGCCCGCCTTGGCCGTCGAGGACCTGAATGCCGTCACCGGCGCGCTGATGCTCGTGCGCAGACAGCTCTTTGCCCAGATCGGCTTGTTGTCGGAAGAATACTTCATTGCCTTCGAAGATGTCGATTTCTGTTATCGCGCCAAACAGCAAGGTATACGTGTCGTCTATTGCGGAACGGCTTGCGCCCTTCATCTTGAAGGCTATACGAGAGGCACGAATAAAAATAACAAGAATCGGTATTGGCGGCAAAAAGAGATGGAGGCAAGAAAAAAATTTTGGATGAAATGGGGAGGGAGCAACGTCCGATGACTGCACCGTTGGAAGTCGTGTACGTGCTTGAGCTGACCGGATTGTCCGGCGGCATCCGGAATGTGCTGGAACAGGTAAATCGCTTGCACGATCAGGGCGTAAAGGTTCATTTGTTCGCGCTTGACAAACAGCCTGCCTGGTTTCCGTTGAAGATTGCCGTGCAGCGGTTTCCTAGCTATCCGGTCATGCTGCGCACGTTAAGACGAATGAATTGCATCAAAATCGCCACCTGGTGGAAAACGTTGGCCGTCGTCTGGCACAGCTGCGACCGAAGACGCGGCGGCAGCGGTGTACCGTTGTACCTTGTTCAAGATATAGAGGAAAGCTACTACCCGAACTGGAATGACATGCAGGAGCGGGTGCGCAATACGTACCGGGTGCCGGTGAACATGATGACCATCGCCGACTGGACGACCGGACAACTGCTTGAACGGTTTCAGCGGCATGCCAGCAATATCTCCATAGCGGTGGACTTCGATTTGTATAAGCCGAACCGCACTCACGATTACGATCCGTTCCGTATTCTTGCCTGCAGCCGGCGAAGCCAGCATTTGAAAGGCTTCGACATCACGGTTCACGCGGTCAAGGACGTATGCGCCAAGCTGCCGCAAGCATCGCTGGTCACCTTCGGCGTAGAGCCCCCCTATATCGACGGTATCCCGCAAATCCATTTTTCCCATCCGAACGATCAGCATGTAGCGTATCTGTACGCCAACTGCGGCGTATTCGTACAAACATCGTACCACGAAGGCTTCGGACTCCCGATTCTCGAAGCGATGGCGTGCGGGGCTCCGGTCGTGACGACCAAGGCGGAAGGCAATGAAGAATTTTGCCAAAATGACTTGAATTGCATACTGACGGAAAAAGGGGATGCCGCCGGAGTAGCGCAAGGCATTCAGCGCATACTGACCGATCCGCAATTTGCCGCATTCATAGCAGCGAATGGAATGGCCACGGCACAGCAATACAATTGGCCGCGCGTCATGAACAGCTTGACGAACGTGTTTCATTCGTTGATTCCGCAGCTGCAGCACTGAGAATGGAGACAACCGGCATGTCTGCTCCCGTTTTTTTCATACACCGAGGCAATGAGCCCTATTTATCAACCAGCTTGCAGCAAGCGAGATGCAGCAATCCACATGCAGAGGTCATTCTTATCGGCAAGCCGGCGAACCGGGGCCATGGCGGTCCGCATATCCGCCATGCGTTCCTCGGCGATTATTTTGCCGGCGCCGCCCATTTTTCGAACGTATATAAACACGACAGTCCGAACACTCGAGAATATAATCTGTTTTGTTTCCAACGTTGGTTTGTACTGCGGGATTATATGAGCCGGCACGGGATTACAGAAGGATATTATTTGGATTCCGATGTGATGCTGTATGCAGATATGCGGAACAGTCATCTTCGCCGTCATCCGTTCGAGCTGTGCTGGACGACCTACATTCATATTCACCCGCTGAGGCAATTGTGCGATATGATGATGCGCGCGTTTGCCGATCCGGACAGCTTTGCTCATTTGCGCCATCATACAAAGCAGCTTGGCCACCCCGCCGTTTCCGACATGATCGTCTTCGATCTGTTTTACAACCATATGCTAGGGAACACAAGAACGTACGGCTTCCATCAAGATGGTCTATACGACTACAATCTTCACCATTGCAGCGGATTTGAAATGCAAGGCGGCTTCAAAAAGATATATTGGTGCGGCGGCATCTTATACGGCAATCTTCTCGCGGAACATCGGTTTCTGCGCATAAACAGCTTGCATTTCCAAGGAGGCGCCAAAATCTATATGCCCCATTTCCACACGCCGCATCTGCCATCCGGGAGAAATGAAACGTTCTATTTCCACTATGGCGCACGGACTTGGGTAACTTCGGATCATGCAAAAGCCACTATCGAGGCCTTTTGAAGATGAGCGACCGCGTGTTCCGTTCGTGCAGTGATGCGTTCAGAACTGAGGGGGTACGCTTCATTCATTCTTTTGCTTCATTCTCCCCCTCTTTCAGGAGGCGGCAAGCCATAGAATGACTATGGTTAACTTCCGCTACCAAATCAACCGCTTCATGGTACGGTATCTATATGAAAGGGCATGTGTTTCTGCTCCCCGCCGTTATCCTTTCTGACTAAATGGGAGAATGGCGCTAAGAGCCATGGTACGGAAGCCCGACAACCTGTTTTCATTTGAAAGATATGCCAAAATAGCCCCAGCCTGACATGGTCAGGCTGGGGCTTTCCTCATCAATGGCTATAAGCTGCTTCGTCAATCATCGCTTGAATTCCCTCCTGCAACCCGACTCTGCTCGACCATCCCAGAGCGGTGAGCGGTTCAATGTCCGCCTGCGAGTGCATCATTTCATGCTCCCGGTACGGAAGCGCCCCGAACTGGAGCAAGGTCTGCGATCGGGCCAAGCGGTGGACATGCCGCACGAATTCCCGAACCTCGATCGCCCTTCCGGTGCCGAGGTCATATTGCCGGAACGGCTCGGAATCATGTGCTGCGCTGCGCCTCAGCAATAGCGCATAAGCATCGGCCACATCCGCCACATAGATAAAATCACGCGCTTGCAACCCCGGTGTCAGCTTCAATTCCGGCACGTTCGCGACGCAGCTCCGAACGACGTAGCTAGTAAATTTATCGTCATTATCAAGCGGTCCGTACACATGCTCCAGCTTGACGTTGATGAAGCGGACGGCGCCCTTAAGCGCCGCCTCTCTGCCCCATTCGGCAAAGTGCTTCTTGGATAACGTATAGCCAATTAAATATTTATAGTCCAACGGCTCGCGGTTGATGAACGTATCCGTGTTGAGAAACAGCTTGGCGCCATTACTTACGGCCGTCTCCAGCAACCGCAGCGGAAATGAGACATTCGCCTCCATTAATGAACTGAACGGCGCCTCATCGCGTCCGTACAGGGTTGCCGCATGAACGACGGCGTCAATCGGGGCATGCTGCGCAACAATCGCCTCCAGTTCCGCCCCATCCAAGTCCGCCGTTGCGATGTCAGGCAGCACCCCGCTGATGCGGCGGCAGTCAGAGAAGCTGCGTTTCAGCGCGATGACATGATGACCGTCGCGCAGCAGCGCCTTGACGATGTAGCTGCCCAAGAACCCCGTCGCGCCCGTAACGAGCACTCGCAACGCATGTTCAGCCTTGCTTTCCGGTTCTATTCGCCCCATGGCGCGTTCCCCGTATTCCACAACTGCTCGAGATGCTTCTTGTCACGCAATGTGTCCATCGGATGCCAGAAGCCGGTAAGCGGAAACGCCATCAGTTCGCCGTCATGAGCCAATCGCTCCAACGGTTCTTGCTCCAACACAGTCTCATCTCCGTGAATATATGGGAAGACTCCGGGATCCATAACGAAAAATCCGGCATTGATCCATCCTCCCTCTCCCTGCGGCTTCTCCTGAAATCCAGTCACCTGATTATCTTGTATTTGCAATGCGCCAAAGCGCCCGCCAGGCAGAGTTGCGGTTACAGTCGCCATTTTCCCGTGAGAGCGGTGGAACTCGACAAGCTTAGCAATGTTGATATTCGCCAAGCCGTCTCCGTAGGTCAACATGAACGGTTCATCCCCAATGTACGGCTGGACGCGCTTCAGTCTTCCGCCCGTCATCGTATCCGGCCCGGTATCCACCAGTGTCACCCGCCAAGGCTCGGCATTGTGTTGATGAATAATCATCTGATTCTGATTGCTGAAATCAAAGGTCACATCCGAGCGATGCAAATAATAATTTGCAAAATATTCCTTAATCATATAGCCTTTGTACCCGAGGCAAAGAATGAAATCATGATACCCGTACCGCGAGTAGATGGACATAATATGGGTAAGGATGGGCCGATCGCCTATCTCAATCATCGGTTTCGGTCTGACATGGGACTCTTCGCTAATCCGTGTGCCGTAACCGCCAGCCAATATAACGACTTTCATTTCTTTACTTCCCCCTTTTCGTGAAGGGCGAGCCTGTACGCTATATGCCGCCGTATAAGGCAATCTGCCGCAGGCAGACCTGCTGTATGTCGCAGCCGGCTTCATAAGCGCGCACCCAGTCCGCAATATGCTGAATGGCTTGCTTTACAGTCCATTTCGGATGCCATCCGAGCTCCGCCTTCGCTTTGGAACAATCTAATTTCAATATGTTCGCTTCGTGAACATCGTCTTCGCCTTCGATTATAATCGGTGTATCGCTCCCCCATGCCGCGCACAGCGATTCGGTGATCGCCAGCACCGTCTCGGCGCCGCTGTCGTCAGGACCGAAGTTCCAGCCCCCGGCATATGCCGCTCCATGCTCGTACAGTTTTTGCGCGAGCAGCAGATATCCGCCGAGCGGTTCCAATACATGCTGCCACGGGCGGACGGAATGCGGTCTGCGGAGCCGGATCGTCTCACGTCGCAACAGAGCGCGCACAATATCGGGCACGAGCCGATCCTCGGCGAAATCTCCCCCGCCGATGACGTTGCCCGCCCGGGCCGACGCCACGGCAACGCCATGCGAGCCATATCGATCCGGATGAAAGAAAGAATTGCGATATGCTGCGGTCACGAGCTCGCTGCACGCCTTGCTGTTCGAATACGGGTCGTATCCTCCCAATCGGTCTTGCTCGCGGTAACCCCAGATCCATTCGCGGTTGTCGTAGCACTTGTCGGATGTGACATTGATGCACGCTCTTACCGGTATTCCTTGATGAACAGCTGCGCGCACTGCTTCCAGCACATTGACCGTCCCCAGAACATTGACTTCATATGTTTCTGCCGGATGAACATAGGAGGCACGGACCAGCGGCTGGGCCGCCATATGAATGACAATGTCCGGCTGGGCCTCCGCAAGAGCTTGGGTCAATGACTCCCGCGCCCGCACGTCTCCGATTACAGAGTGGACAAGAGATCCGATGCCGCAGCAAGCAAATAAACTGGGATCCGTTGGCGGCTGAAGCGCATACCCGGTAACACGTGCGCCGAGACTGTGCAGCCACAGGCACAGCCACGAGCCTTTAAATCCCGTATGACCGGTCACGAATACGTTTTTGCCTTTCCAGAAGGACTGATCACTCACCATTTCCCCTCCCCTCTTCCCAATCCAATCTCGCATATAAATTCTTTAAGCGCGTGTTCAAAAAGGTCGGTTTTCAGCACCGAGAAGGTTGCAAGAACTCGAAGCGTCTGCTTACGAAGCGAGTTTTGCTCCGCAAAACTTTTTGAACAACCTCTTTAACTGAGTTTCCCTTTGAATCTTTGTTCCCGATACCACTCAATCGTACGCTCCAAGCCGCTCGCCAAGTCGGTTGCCGCTTCAAATCCGAAGGCTTGCTTCGCCCGCCCGACATCGAGCAGCCTCCGCGGCTGTCCGTCTGGCTTATCTGCATCCCAGACGATCGTTCCGTTATAACCGGTCAAGGATTGAATGAGCGCGGCGAGTCCGCTAATCGTAATTTCCCGGCCGGTACCGATATTTACCGGGTCCGGACCGCTATATAACGCCGTTGCCTTCACAATCGCTTCCGCGGCATCCTCGACGTAAATGAACTCGCGTGTCACTGTGCCTGTTCCCCAGAGCGTGATACTCTCTTGTCCTCGCTCCATTGCATCCACGCATTTGCGGATAATGGCCGGAATGACGTGGGATGTTTCCAAATCGAAATGATCTCCCGGTCCATACAGGTTGACGGGAAGCAAATAAATGGAATCGAAACCGTATTGTTCGCGGTAGGCATGCGACTGCACCAGCATCATCTTCTTGGCCAACCCGTAAGGGGCATTCGTTTCTTCCGGATACCCGTTCCACAGTTCGCTTTCCTGGAACGGAGCGGGCGTATGCTTCGGATAGGAGCAAATCGTCCCGATCGCGACAAACTTCTCTACCTGGAACAGACGCGATTGCTCGATAAGCTGCGTTCCCATAATAAGGTTGTCGTAAAAAAACTTGCCGGGATTTTTCTGATTAGCGCCAATCCCCCCAACAACGGCAGCCAAATGAATGATGATATCAGGCGCACAATCGTTCAACATTTGAACAATGTCCTGCCCCTTCCGCAAATCGTAGCAGGCGCTGCGCGGAACAAAGACGGATCTGCATCCGTACTCCTCTAGTTTGCGGACGACATGTTTGCCCAGGAATCCTGATCCGCCAGTCACCGCTATCCTCTTTTGCGCAAGATTCATCTGACATTCACATCCTTTTACCGGGTATGCATGAACATCCTCTTATAGCATTGGAACGGGACGCCGATTCGCCAGCACCCATCTATTCGCTACATCCGCTCCCTTTTTCAAATGATGGATAAATTCATATTCCTGCTGCGACAGCGGAGCAATGAGATTAACTCTAAAGCTCAACTGGCGTAAATCGTCGCTTCCGCCTCGAGCAGCAGGCACGAAGTGCTGGTCGGCGCTAATGTCTATTACCGTTCTCGTGCTAACCGCATCGATCCGCAAATCGATATAGAAGCTTCCGTCCACGACAGTCACCCGCTTCACCGGGATGCCGTTCACATGGACCGTAAGATGCAAATCCCCGTTTATACGTTGATACGTTCCATGGCAGATAAGCCGTTTGCACGGTTGATCCGGTGTCGTTTCTATAGTTGCGCGGTAGTGGGGGGGAGCCCATCCATCCTCATATCCGTTGGTGTCGGCAATGCGTGGATAATGCCCGAAGAGCGGATATTTTTTGACGAGTTCAGCCCACCACAGCAGACCGTTCTTGAAAAAATGAATAATAAGCTGGCTCAAATAATTGTTCGATACGGTGCCGTAATTTTTCACGCTTGCCGCCAATATTTCCGGCAAACCGATCTCCGTGTAGCCGACGACCGTCTTGCACGAGGAATGCATGCGCGAATTCGCCAGCAGCTCTTCTATATATCCGATTGGATGATGCTTGGAAATACGCATCCACAAGTCATAATCCATGCAGAACTGCAACTGTTCGTCAATGCCTCCCAGGCTGTCATACACGTCTTTGCGCACAAACGATGCCGGTTGGCATACGATACAGCATTCGAATAAGCGCAGCGATTGATAGGGCTCCACGTGATAGGGCTTCAAGAAACGATTGGATTCGTCGGTATAGTTTCCTCTGCCGTATACCATCCCCCAATGGGGATGAGCCTGCAGAGCATCCACCGCCTTATCAACCGCTCCCGGCAAATACGTATCATCTGAATTCAGCCATCCGATAATTTGGCCTTGCGCCAGTCGCAGTCCTTTGTTAATCGCATGGGATTGCCCTCTGTCCGGTTCCGACACATAGCGGAAGCGGTGTCCGCAGCGCTGGCTGTACTCTTGCAATATAGCAACGGTTACGTCGCTTGAGCCGCCGTCGATCACGATATGCTCGATATTCGGATACGATTGTGACAATACGCTTTCTATTGTCTCGCGGATAAAGGCCGCTTGGTTAAAGGAAGGCGTAACAATGCTTACCATGGGCAGAAGCGGATTGAGCACCGGTCATAACCTCCAAACCATCAAAATCGTTGTGTCGTTTCTTCCTGAGTTGTTGAAACGTTATATATATATGAAATCTGGATGATTCTGCCACGGCAAGCATATACAGGCTCATTGAAAGTTTGTAATTTTTGGAGGGGAATGCGTTGTCTATTCCATAGGCTGCGTCATGCAATCCGAATCATATGTACCCATGCTGCATGAATGTGGCGCCGACGCCATACTTGAGACGGCGCCATTCCGTGACCCCTCACCACGTATTCGCCGTGGAGGGCCAGCTCGCCTTGCAGCATGGACTAAGCATTACTCGCTGGGTAGACTGCCGGGAATGGAAGTCCGCAGCACGGTAGCGCAGTCTTCAATCGGCCTGGTATTCGATTCCCGCAAACACTGCATTCCATAATTCATCGCTCTGAGCATCCCATTCGGCGGGAATTTCCAAGGCGCAGGTATGCGCTAACGGCCACCCGCTTTCCACAATCTGATAGGCGGATCCGGGATTAACGACCAAGAGGATAAACTGATGCTTGACGATGGAAGCTAAAGCAGCCTCCAATTCGACCGTTTCTTCATAGGAAGCATTCAGCCGAAAGAAAAAAATCCACTCGCACCGCTCCACTTTGTCGAGAAAGCGGGTTATGCGGCGCTGCAGCGTTGCTTGAAAATCCGGATATTTCACAGGAATCCCCTCTACTCCGTCTGAACACAAGAAATCATGCACCGACTGCATGCCGTAAATGCAATCGCGCACCGAGAAGTTATGTCCGTTGAATTCCGTCCCCTCCACCACAATATTGGCGGGATGCATAAAATGAGCGAACCGATTGCGCAGCAGCGTGCACAAACCCGGAACAGAGTTGGAGTACATCCAATCAATAACGCCACTATAGGGCCGCAGCCCATATCGCTCCATGCGCTGGGATGGATAACAATTCGAGCCGAGGCTGTAAACGGCGTTATAAGTCCGTTTGATGTCGGACAAGCGCATAAAATCCCCCCTTCCCTAAGGCATATTGAACGGCGTCATATATGTTTCCTGCGCCATCTTGCCGCCCCACTTCAGCTCGTAATACCGTTCATAGAGCGGCCACGTCGTATCGACGATAAAGTTGAAGCGCGAATCCGACTTTCTGGTGGAGCTTCCGTGATGCTCTACCGGCAGTCCTGTAAACACTTCGTCGTAGCCCGCCAGTCTTAGTCTGCGGTGATAATCGATATCCGCGAAATAACTGCTGAATATCGTATCCCAAGGTCCCGCGGCCCGCACGGCCTCCATGTTGTAAGCAGCCAGCGCGTCGAAATTCGTCAAGGCAAGCCCCCACTTGCGTCCGCTGCTCTGCAGCTCCTCCAGCACTCCAAGAAACGCCTCCGGCGTGCCCGGATGCGCTTCAGCGTCGGTATGCATGTAAAATACCGCATCGGCTTCGCGTTCGGCAGCCACCCGTTGGAACCAGTTCATAGATTGGGTAAATGTGAGCGGGACGGGAGGTTCGTATACGGTCACGCTCCGTGACAGGCCGGTATCGTGCTTCAACTCGCGCTCCGCCGAATTATCGAGCACGAATATATGCCCCCAATACGGACGGATACTATCAATGGCTCGATATAACAAATCCCGGCGGTTGACGTACGGAATTCCCACGATGTAACGCATTTCCTGACCACTCCTTTTTAGAGGTAGTTCAAAAAGTCCTTTTTATCACGCACCTTATATAGGCTGCAAGCGATCCGCAATTCGCTTGGCGGCATTCGTCCATGTCCATTGCGACAGCACCTGCTGTGCGATGACCTGACTGCGCTCTTTAACCGCCTCCCGGTTGTCGTATACATAGCGCATGTGATGTGCCAAATGCTCATAGTCAGGCTCCGCCCATTGGAAGTTGGTATAATATGGGCATTTAGCTACTGCCGGAACTAACCGTTTTACACGGATCGGGAATCCCGTCTGCTCGTTCAGGAAGTCCCGCTGTGCGCTCCAATCGGTCGCGATCACCGGGATGCCGCACGCCATCGCCTCCAACAGCGGCATTCCCCAGCCTTCTCCTCTGGTCGGCAATACGAAACAATCAGCGGAACGGTACAGGCTGCCGAGCAAATAAGCAGGAATCGTCTGGTTATAGACAATCAATATTTTGGATTCGACATGTTTTAAATTCAATTTTCGAATTTCCGCACGCACATCGATGTCTGGATCTTTATTCGTTATTTTGCAGACAAGCAGCACATCGTCATGAGCGAATTCATTGGCAAACGTGCACAGCATTTCTGCCGGCGCTTTTCGTTCCCCCCATTCAAACACGCTCAAAAACGTGTATTTCTCTGAAAAGCGAAATGCTTGTATCCCCGGATTGAAATAATTCGGATCGATGCCTAACGGCACGATATGGATCGGCACGCTGACGCCGCTATTACGGAACGTCTCGACGTTAAAGGCGGACGGAACCCACACTTCATCCATTCTATTGCACTGCCGCACCCATTCCTCCGGCAATCCGTCGACCTCCAGCATCGTATAGCCGACTTTGTATTTGCCTTCATTTTTAAAGAAAACGTCTCCTTGACCATAGACGACTTCCGGAGCGGACGTATCTCTTTTGCGCATGCTGAACACATTGATACGGTAGTCGTCGCTCATCTGCGGCTCCACCGTCTGGAACGGCGTTCCCGGACCATAGACGTACCGGTAATGCATTTTTACGCGAAGATCGTCGAGTGCTGTCATCATATTTCTTGAAGAGTTGGCATAACCGCTTGATAAATTCGCAATGGAATGCCAGTTCAGCTTATGAGTGTACTGCTCCTCCAAATAGTTGGCCCATTTATCACGGAATATGCTCTGCGACTGCATGAACAATTGATTGAAATCAACGTTGTTCACTTTGGTCGTCGTATTTTGCGAATGAATGAGCGTTACCCGTCCGTCATATACGACCCGGTAGCCGTCTGCAATTGCTCTAAGGCAAAAATCAGTATCCTCAAAATAAGCAAAATAATCGAGATCCAATGTTCCGATCGCATGGAGCATTTCCCGCTTCAAATAGGCGCACGCAAATACAACTCCTTGCACATCCCGTACGCCTTCATACTGATTGATGTCCGTTTCCAGCCCGCCAAGCTGCTGGCCCCAGCATGTTTCCGCGAAGATATACGTTCCTGCGTGCTGCAGCTTAGCATCGTCACCCCGCAATCTGCAGCCGACAATTCCAATGTCCGGCGCTGAATAAGCCGTCTCCTGCAGCCTCTCGATCCAATCAGCATGCTCCACCACAATATCGTTGTTCAGCAGCACAATGTCACTGTCCGGATCACATTGCGCAATCGCTAAATTATTTCCAGCCGTAAATCCGCTGTTCCGTCCATGTTCAATCAGCTTCACCCACTGAATTTCCCGCAAATAGGGCACAGTCTCATCCGTGCTGCCGTTATCGAGGACCACGACGTCGACCAGATCGTTATCCGCCAGGCGGGCAAGAGATGAAATGCATTGCTTCGTATGCTCTAGACCGTTCCATGTCAAGATGACGACAGAGACTTTGCGGCGCAGTGGCAGCGCAGCGGGATAACGGCTTCCAGCCTTCTTCGGCGTATCCTCATCGATTTCGAACTCGCCGAATTCGAGCGGTCCGTTCAATCTAGGCATTTGCGGTGAAGACAGCAGCAGCTGGCACTCCGGCGACACAAGCACACCCAAAATTATCGAAAGACGTGACCTGCCGTTGCGCAGTAAGCTTGCATAATGTTGCAACGCCTCATGCTCCACTTCCCGGCACAGCAGCTCCGCGTACAGTTCTGGAATGAAGGAAGCGGAATCGATGGTAAGCAAGGAATAGATGCGGTGATAAATGCGGGGAGTGACACCCTGCAGGCCGCCTGCGCCTTCCTTGGCGTATATTTGCTTTAATTCCCTGCTGCGCAAGAAGCTGACCGCAATCGATAATTTCGTATGCCCGGAATGAAGCAGCCCTGTAAAGTGGCTCACGCCGATAATCTTCGGCTCTTTATTCAACAGTTGTCTGTACAATTCCGTAACATATGCTTCCTCTTCCAATTCGAACATCTGGTGTAACTTTTGGATGATGTTCAATATCGATCCCTCCAACACACTGCGGATGATACGGTCATTTGGATCCAGTGTATTAGCACAGCCCCTGCTTTGCCTGTGCATTTACCCGTGGCGGGCGCTTTATCACTGAATCTAAATGCAAGGATAGCCGCAATCCATCCTATTCTGTTCACACGCTGAATAAAATGATATCAAGGGATGACCTGCAGGTAGGAGGCGGTTGAAAATGGAACGGCGATATTTGGTGGCGAACGACTATCATATGTTTATCGTTAAGCCTGCGGACCGCGGGCTCGTCATAGAGACGTTGGAGCATGTATGGAAAGAGTACCGGGAGCAATTTGTGCTTGAATATGCAGACCGTCTTTATGACATCTGTCAGGACGATAAGCAGTATATTCATATCGTGTACGCGGATTGCTTTCAACAGCTCGTTCATGCCCGGATTGCGCCTCACGACAGCACAGTGATCAAATGCAAACTGGACGGCGATTTCACAGCTCTGGCCGATCTGAAGATCACATGCTGCGCCAACCAGCTGCATCTCGCGCTTCGATTCCCCGACCGCATCGATCATTCCGTGCTGTCCGGCGTCCATTGGTCGAAGCCCGAACCCATCGTTACAGAGCTGCCTGTCCGCTCGATTCAGCTGGTAACGGACGGGGACTCGATATGGCTGGCTGGCGGCGTGGTGCAGCATGAACGGAAGCAGCAAGTCGGTATTTGGCGCTTCCATCAGGCTGCGGGAACGTGGCGCTTGCTTGACGGCATGTTCACATTGCCGCATACGGATGCGCATGGGCCTGTCTTCATTCAGGTCTCACCTGATTGGAACGACAACCTGCATGTGCTTCTTATTCATTTTCCGCATGGAAAGCTCTCCTTTCATTTCTACTCGGCTGCTGAAGGATCGGAATCGGCCAAGGTGGCAGAAGGCAGCATCGCCATAACTCCTTCTCGCGTGGAATGCGCGGTCTGCGCCGTGGACCGTGAACGCCTCCGCTTTTTCTGGATCGCAGAGGGGAGCATTACTCACATTGACTACAATATCGCACATGGTGTGTGGGGAGGTATTGATACAGTTCACGCAGCCCATCCCGTTGCATGGCGCATCATATCCGCTCTGGAGACCCGTAACGGTTCGGCACCGTATTGGCTGTCTGACGGCAATCATATCGGGAGCTTGTTTCAGTTGAGCGGTTGGGGCGTTGAATCATACCGCGCTGCCAGAAATTTCGGGCACAGCATGCGCTTTGCCCGCCACGCGCTCTCCACCGCCGATTCGTTGATGAAGCGCCGCGATCAGTTACATGGAGAATGGGAACAGCTGAACCAAACACTACAGTACTGGCAGCAGAGAAAATCAGGTCTGGAGCAGCGGCTATCCGTGCTTGAAGAGGAAAAGAACATCCGCCGCGCGCTGCAAGTTACTACATTGGCCGATAAGCTGCTTGCAAAGGTGGTGCAATCTCCCATTCTCCAGCCTGAAGTTGTGCCTATGAAGGAAACAAACAAAGAGCAGGAATTGGAGCAAACCCATAATCATGCTGCGGAATCCATCCATCAATCCACTCCTGATCCCGTACAGTTCAATGTTTACTATCCTTCACGATATGAAGATGCAACCCGGGCATCCAGCTTCAAGAGTAAAGTGGTCGATCTCCTATCCAAAATGACAAAAATCCGCTAACAGCGAGGTGATGACAATGAATCACTCCCCTTCTTCCGTGTCGGTCGAATGTGTGCTCCAATCTGCCGCCGACATCGATGTAACCATGCAGCGCGTGACCTTGTTCGTGAACGTGCTGTTCCGCAATACAGGACATCAGGCAATTGAACATCCTCGCATCGTGATAGCCGTTTCTCCAGAGCGCGCATGTGAGATAAGCGGAAAGATCCTGTCTCCCCAATTGATCCACACGCTTGCCGTCTATGTAAAGGGCGGCAGGCAATCCGGATGGAAATTCACCGATGACAATTGGTTTCGGTCCGGCAAAGCGAGCGGAGAGTATAACATCGAATCGATTGAACCTCTAACGCTGTCTCCGGGCGGCAGATGGACAGAAATGAAAGATTTGCAAATCGTATGTGATATGGACAAACTGACGAAGCCCTTGACGGTGAACGCTTTTATTTTGGCGCAGGAAATCAGCTTTACCGCTCTCAATTCCATCTGCATCAGCATGAGCACATAAATTGCGCGAACGACTATACAACTTCCTTTCTTCTGTTGAATACAGTAATAACGGAATACAGGCACTACACCATATGTGGGCTAGTTACGGCATAATGCAATAAGGAGTGAAGAAATGAGACAAATGATTAAAGATTTTGCTGCCATTTGCGCAGCAGTTCTCCCTTACGAGGAACCGATATACGAATTCGGCGCTTTTCAGGTCGCAGGTCAGGAAGGCTTTGCCGATCTCCGTCCTTATTTCTCAGGCAAAACGTATGTCGGATGCGACATGCGTCCAGGCGTTGGTGTCGATCTCGTTCTGGATCTTCATCACATTGATCTGCCGGACCAGACGGCAGGACTTGTGATTTCACTGGATACGCTGGAACATGTGGAGGATCCGCGGCTCGCGTTGTCCGAAATCCACCGCATATTGAAGCCAAACGGGATTGCCATCATCAGTTCGGTAATGAATTTCCCGATTCATGACTATCCGGCTGATTATTGGCGCTTTACGCCGCAAGCATTTGCCAGCATATTGAAGCCGTTCGATACCGTCATTACAGATTACGCAGGAGAGGAGATATTCCCGCATACCGTAATCGGCATAGGCATCAAAGGAAATGCAGTTCCTCCGGAAAATATTCAACTGTTGCAGCATCAATTGAATGAGTGGAGACAAAACAGCTATATTCAGTATTGATACGGAGGATGGCAAGCGGTAAACCAGTATGTACCTGGTTGCCATGGGAGGTAAGGATAGTGATTTATTTCTGGAATCAAGTCATACATCCGATCTTGCAATTGACGAAGCCGAACGACATTGTCGAAATCGGCTGCGCGCAAGGATTAAACACAATGAACCTGTTAAGCTACGTCAATGAAGCGGACAGCGGACGCCTCGTCGCCATCGATCCTTCTCCCCAGTTCGATGTGGGTCGATTGAAGCAGCAGTTCGGGGATAAGTTCGAAATGCTGCGGGGATTCAGTCTGGAACTCCTCCCGCATATCCACCGGTGCGACGCCGTGTTTGTGGACGGGGATCACAATTGGTTTACGGTATATCATGAACTAAAGCATTTAGAACGGATGGAGCGGTTTCCGATCGTATTTTTGCACGATTTGGAGTGGCCTTACGGGAGAAGAGACATGTACTATTTCCCGGAATCCATTCCCGCCGAATTCCGGAAGCCCAGTGCGCAAAAAGGCATCCTGCCCGGTGTCAATGAGCTGGTGGAAGACGGTCACAACTCGTCTGTTCATAACGCCGAGTATGAAAATGGGGAGAGAAACGGTGTACTGACCGCGGTAGAGGACTTCATGGCGGAATCGAAGCTGCCTTTGCAATTACACAGAGTTCACAGCCAATTCGGCCTTGGTGTCATAATGCCTGACGACTCAGACATCTACCGCCATTATAATGAAGTGACCAGACACATTATCGCGCAATCCGGTCTGTAAGCGGTCAACATCGAAGCCGCAGATGTCCTTCGACGTCTGCGGCTATTGCTTGCTCTATTATTGCTGTATGAACATCTGTACGTACATCGTGCCGTACGGACCACCCGGAACAATTCCGATGCCCACTTGATTGAACTCCTTCGTCATGATGTTGGCGCGATGCCCTTCCGAATTCATGAGCGCAAGATGAGCCGCCGCAACCGAGCGATTGCCGGCAATATTCTCAGCAGCTTTCTTGTATGCGACTCCCCCGGACTGCATCATCTTGAACGGAGAACCGTAAGTCGGCGAGTTATGGGAGAAGTAATGGTTATCGACCATATCCTTCGCCTTCAGGCGGGCCAGCTCCATCAGCTTTGCATTCGGCTTCACCGACTGCAAGCCTGACTTGGCTCGCTCTTGATTCATCAGTTCAATCATTTGCTGCTCTTCGGCAGACAATGTGATGCCTGTATTTCCTGGAGTAACCGGAGCAGGGTTAACGACAGGAGGCTGAACCACTGGAGTCTGGACAACCGGCGGCTTAACTACGGGCGGTTGGACGACAACCGGCTTCTCCGGTGCAGGCTTGGAAGGCTGCGGAGTTGGCACAGGCTTGCCGTTGGCACTGTCATAAGCCGCCCCCTTCTGCTTCAGACGGTTCATCGTGGCATCGTCGATGACACCGGTCACGCGGATACCATGCTTTTGCTGAAATTTCTTCACAGCCCGCACGGTGTAGCGATCATACTTCGTGTCCACTTCCACATACCATCCAAGCTTGTGAAGCAGCTGCTCTGCTTCCAATACTTGCGGGCCCTGATCCCCTTGCTTGAGCTTCAAGCCGTCTGCATACCCAATCGATGTCAGAGAGGCGGACAGAAGCGCAACTACAGAGAGCGTCGTGAACAGCTTGCTTTTCCTCATTTTTCTTACCATGTTAAGGAACTCCTTTCTATTATCTTCTATTTCAGACTAATAGAAAGGAATTAACCTAACAACGATCATTATTTGGAAATTCATTCTTCTTTATTTAATTACCGATTTATTATACAAAACTAGTTAATGGCATTATTCACTATATTTTCATTGCAATAGGCCCATTTGCATCATAATAATTAAATTGCGAATCGACGCTAAGTGCCTGCTTATGCCCCCACTTCTGATGAAATATGATTTGGTTTTGACCATACAATGACATCTCAGTCAGTCCGAACTGTTCGAGCCATGCCGAATAATCTGATTGTGACGAAGTTTGTGAACCGACATGGTGAACGTAAACACCGATCGTGAGCACTTTATATCCCCGATATATGGATTCAAGGCAAATATCCATATCATAATAGTGGTGAATCGGATACTGATTCGCGATACCTCCGATTTCAAGAATGAGCTCTTTTCTTATGATTAAGCACATCCCATCCAGCACAACGGAAGGGACGTAATCCTGCAGCATGCGTGTTCCGTGAACTTCGGCATTGATCATGTTGCTTGTAAATGATGTGCGGAATCCTCTGCAATCCATTGAATGCCCTCCGCCGAAGCCGGCAGCTCCGACAAAAGAAACCTGTTCCAGCACCCGGTTGATCTTCACATCAAAATGCGGCTCTAAAATAAGGAGATCATTATGGAGATACATAATATAAGTTGTGTCCAACACCTGCCAAGCTTGATTCATGGCAGGGATGACCCCGATGTTCACTTCATTGCGGATATAGTAATCGCCGAGAGCCTGAAGTTCTGCCTTATATTCCAAGCTAGAGCCATTATCAATAATCAAGATCGGTATATGTTGGCTGGAATAGGCTCGTATATAATGGACGCACTGCTTTGTCATATCCAACTGATTCAATACTAGAATAGCAATGCCGAATTGTGATGAAGCCATCTGCCTCCCCTCCTTCAACAAGTCTTAATCTATCCTATAATCCTGATAATGAGAGAATCGCTTGGATTTGCATATCGACAGCATCATGTTTCGGAACGATAATGCCAAGCCCGCTATTGGAATAGGCTTGATGAAAGCTTAGATTCAATGGCGTTTGCTTTAAAAAGTCCTCAACCGCCGTGAGCACACCGTTGCGTTCCCCATTTTCATGGAGCGCATTGTAAAGAACGTTGTTCGCCCCTCCGACCTCCAGTAATTCCGAACGGCCGTATTCCATTCCTTTTTTGGCGTGCGGATGAAGATAAGCAGGCGGTATGGACTCAGGGAAATAATACATGTCCCTTCTGCCATATGGCCATTGCGTGTCGTGCAACAGCACGACAGGGAATTTCCCGTCCTGCGAGGCCATTGCCTCAATCAACTTCAATTCATGATATACGGTATACCAATTATGGTCCCCGTCGATAAGAATGGAATCGTACTGTCGCAAATGAGGGAGAATTTCTAAGCTGTAATCCATCATCATATGAAATTCCTTGTGAAAAAGTCTCTTATATTCCTGAACGTCAAACCTAGGGGATGGATCAATAACGAACAATTCACCGTTTACGGCACGGCAATACTGCAAGAGATGACTTGTATTCCAACCATTCTCCGCCCCGATTTCCACAATCTTCTTTACACCATACATTTGCAAGAGAGGCAATATTATTTTTTCCCAAAATGCAAGCATTTCTCGCTCACCTCCGTAAATCATTGTATTCTATTACTTCATATTGGTATAAACATTCATACCACTTTTAAAAAAACGGCATTTATTTGTCCTATTGAAACAGAAAAGAGCCCACTGCCACACATGGGCAGCGAAACCCTCTTTTACTATTCCATTCCTAACGTTCTGATTTCAATTCTGCGTTTATGCTGAGTATCAGCATTCCTCTTCCTCATGGATGGTACATACATGAGGATCCAATCCAGCACTCTAATCTATAATATGCCTCTATTGCGGTACCAGATTGTGCGAATGAATCTATTAATTCATCCATACCATTGATTCCGGCTATTCATACAGTAGTAATGTGAAAGGACAACACTAAGTCCTTTAACAAGCCTAAAGGAGGTTTTATTTATATGCCAATTATCCCCATTCAACGGCTTACCAGCAGCACAGCCAACGTAGTCAGTGCAGCTGACAAAGCAACAGCAGCCAGCTTGGCATTGGCCGGTGCGGCTCCTAACGTAGTAAATGTAGGCAACGCGCCATTGATCTGGCCTCAGCTTCGGAAATTCGACAATGACAATACTGGATTTGCCGGTGTTGCGGATCCTCAGGCCGTGTGGACGCAGTCAACGTTTATTCCTGGAGAAACGCACGGATTTGCGGCAGTATCTGTTACGGTTCCTTTAACAGTCGGTATACTGAATAATTTTGTGATCGCATTGACCGTATTTGCCGACAACGCCGTGACCGCACGGATTCAAGCCGTCAGCACGCTTGGAGTCAGCTTGTTCCCGGTTCCTGGTCTGGATGTCGACTTGAACGCAGGCTCATTGAACCCGGTAACAGGCATAACGACCGATGTCGCCAATCCTTACAACTGGCAAAATGTCCGCTTCTACTCGATCCCGGCTTCTCTTGGATTAATTAGTGTCGCAATTGGCGTACGATTCGTCTTCTCTTTCCAAGTGACGAACTATCTTACCAACGGTGCTATCAACACGGCTGGCCTGGCTTTCTCAGCCGATATTTATCAAACTTTCTTCTAATCAACAACGATGCAGTATTGGAGCAAAACAACCATACCCGCTCTTCATGCGGGTATGGTAACTCTCATGTCATGGCATCTTCATCGGATAGGAGGTTGTAAACCGTGCCATTACTACCGATTCAGAGACTAGTGAGCCATACCGCGACCGTAGTCGGCGCGTCCGACAGAGAGACGGCTGTTAGCCAACTGTTGTCCGGAACGGCTCCAAATGTCATCAAGCTGGGCAAGCTGTATGACGAGAACAACGCCATCGCCAAGCTATTTAACGACGGCACCACTTTTCTCCCAGGTCCTGATCCGCATATTGTGAAATATGCTGCTGCGAATCAAGATAACTGCAATCAAGGCTATGCAGCGCAATCCCATCCGATTAACCTAGACCTGTCGAACAATTTTCTTATTGTGCTCATAGTGTACAGCGCAACTGAATTGCATAGCCGTGTTGATATTGCAGATTTAGAGTCCCTAAACCTTCTGCATTCTTCTCCTCAGCCGTTGAACCGGAAAAGAAAATCCATACCCATTTTCTCCTCCCTGAATGCAGACAACCACAGCCGCTCACAATGCTTGCGAAGCTATACAGTGCCGGTTGTGTTCGATGAGGCGTGGACGGGTCTGGATGTCAAATTCGTCTTTTCCTTTGAACTTGCAGATGAACGCGCTGCTCTCCCGAAAGGATTCGCTTTTATTGCAGAAATCTATCAATCGATTCCCTTGTAGTCTATATACAACATAAAATACAACAAAAAAACGGTCCCTTATCTTGTTGTAAAGATAAGAGAACCGTTAGGAAGGAACAAGCCAAATCGGCTCATGCAGCACGTCTCCCTCCGTAATACGGTAGCTGCGGACGCGCGGACGCAACCGGTTCAACGATACGATGAGATAGGAGCACGGATACACAACATGTTCAATATCGAATATGGACGGGTAAGGGTAACTATTCGGATGGGAATGATATATTCCCAACAACTGTTCATTGTGCAGTTTCATTTGCTGTAAAGCGGTCACCACTTGTTCCATATCCATAGCGAACGATACAGGGCTTTGATTGACGTTCCGTATGTTCCAGCAGCGTCCGACTGTCCCCTCACTTCCGGACAGCAGGCCGCAAGCTTCAAGCGGTTTCTCTTCCATGCAGTGATGGACCATCTCACGATAGGCTCCTGCTGCAATTCGAATGTAGCCCATATTACGATTTCTGAGCCCTTTCTCTCTCTAACGTCATCATATCGAACGGTTTTGGCGCCTGCTTTTTCTCTTGCTTTTGAGACATCTGATTCATGTAGCTGAAAAAAGACGTGTTGCGGCGCTTTTCCTCGTCGGATGGCCCCCGCTGCTTCCTTACCGTCTGCGCTTGCAGCCATATAAAAGTCGAATACGTCGGCGCCTGCTTAGAGCGCGTATCCTGCCCCTCTTCTGCAATAGGCTCCGACCCGCTCTCGGCTTGTCGTTCCGAATCGATGCGCTCCTCTGGTTCTATGTTGACGGTGACAATGTGAACAGCCTCGGCTTCATTCTCCTCACTTGCTTCCAGCATGGTTTCCGGCAGTAATTCTGAATCCGAAGCGGCGACAGTATGTGTCTCATAGTTTTCATAGGTTTCATAGGTTTCATTTTCTTCATTTAGCTCAATGCCTTCAATGCCTTCAATGCCTTCAATAACTTCATTCACTTCTTTTTCTTTATTAACCTCAATTGCCTCATACACTTCTTTTTCTTCATCTGTTTCATCCGCCTCGTGCATGTGCCCATCCATATCGGCCACATTCGGAATGTCAGCCGCCTCAGTTGGTTGGCCTGCATCATCTGCTGGGCCTGATTCCACTGTTTCCATAACGCTGTGCTGTTCCGCAACCACAGAATCAGCCGTCTCTTGTTGAGCGGCAAGGCCAGCATGCTCCATCCACTGCAGCGTTCGAATCAGGTCAAGAACCGGCTGCTTCGCAAAAAATGAGGTGGCCGTGCAGACAATGCTTCGTGACAGCTGCTCCAACTCCAGCGGAGACAACGCGGAGAGCCTTCCGTACGTTAAAGCAGCCATCGGCATGTTGTGACCGGATAATGGAGATATATAGTTCGTTACCTTCTTCCAATTCAACGACACTCCGCCGACAGGCAAATCAGATAGCTTCACAATGTTTTGGATAAGTAAGTGTGCCAGCTGTTTGCTTGATTTCATCTGCTGCACAAAAAAATGGGCTGTCACCTTATTCTCATCCGGCTCAGGCTCCAATACCGAAAGCCAGATACTCGGCTTTGCTCCGTTCAACTCAGATAAGCATGCCTTTCGTTCTTCTTCCGTGTCAACAATCCATACTTGCAGCCCCGCTGCTCTAAGCGCTTCACTCGTGAGCATGAGCAGTCTGTCCTTAACCCGCTTACATTTGCTTTCCAACACGACCTGATGCCCTGATAACGGATTGACAATATTGAGCGTATCGTTTTCTTTGTCCAAATGAAAAGTAAACGAATGCATGCCAAGCAGCTGATACACATCGGGAAGCATCGTGACGGATATTGTGCAGAGCGGTTTGGAGCTAATTTGGATTTTCATCTGTTCACCCTCCGATCTGTTCTGGTGTATGGCCATAAACATACACTTGCTGAGGATGTTCAAAAAAAGGCCCATTTTTCTAACTACACTTATAATATGAAGCGCAGAGAGAATGGTTCCGTATCGGACGCATCCTGCAGTTTCTTTATTTCTGCCAGCACTTCGCATTCCGTTTGTTCCAACACCCGGCACTGCTCTATGAGCTGCTGCAGCGACATTTCTTTTGCCTCGTTGCCGCTGTCCAACTCGTTAACGGTTGACTGCAGCCCCTCCACCTGACTCTCGAAATGCCTGAATAACTGTTCCATCTGCAGGCCGTAGTAAGCAAACCCGGTGTCAACGGGCAGCAAGGCCTTCATCGCAGAGAACGAGTTCAGCAAATCAATCTCTTCTATCGGCCGGAAGTAAGGGGCCCCAAGTCCGAGCAGGAGCACCGGAACGATCCGGTCTGGCTCACTTATGACACTCTGGACGATCGAAAGCTGTGACTGCGGCGAAAAATGAATATCGCTAAAGGGCGACCAGCACTCCCCATAATCCGTCGAGTACGCAGCCGCGATACGCCCGCTCTCTTCAACCAGCAGCAGCAGCAGCATTTCTCCCCTACATATAAAGTAGGGCTGCGGCTCCGCATCTTCAAATCGAACCGATAGCGGCATGCACGATCCAGAAATTCGCGTCGGATTGGCGTAGTATGATGCAGCCGCCGAACCGCTGTGAATAGTCCATGCCGCATGGGGCCTACCGCCATCATCGACGGATAAGCCAATGCTCCACCGTTGGCGGACCTGTGCAGCAGCGAAGAGACGCATCCACATCTCGCTCGCGTGCTCGATATCCACTTCAAGCAGCTCAAGAGCATGATGCTCTTCGTCATCGCTGCACACATGGAACAAGCCGTACAACTTCCCATGTTCGCTTACGGCAAATAACGCTTGCCCGACACGTTGGCCCGTTTGACCCGGACGCGTATCAGGAAACGCAACGGAGCGCTCGCGCCACACTCCTTGGTGGCAAGATTTCATAATGAACGTCAACGCACCTTGCTCTGTCACTATGTAGCAAATATAAAGGGCAGACCGATACATGAATAAATGCGGGAACCCGCCAGTCACGCGGCGTTCTATGCACCGTTCCTGCTGCAGTCCCGTATCCAGAGAGCATTTTAAATAGTACATACCCGTATCGCATTGCACCAGAACATGAACTTGATTCTCGGAAGGGATCGCGCAAAATTGTCTGATCGGCCCGTGTGCCTGCCATGTCATGAAGACCGGCGGCTCCTGCAACCGATGCACCGCATGCTTCAGCACCCCGTTGCGGTCAATGCCGAGCCAATGAGTGCCGTGCGTCATTCGAAAAAGGACATTCCTCAGCACCTGATATCCCTCCAAAAAATTCATGGGGTTTCGTCACCTTTTTATTGTCTCCTCCATAGACTGTATTGAATTTGAATTCTACAAAGGAGGCCTGAAACATCAATGGAGAGCAAGTTGGTTCAAGGGCAGACGACACCCCCCGAATATTTGCCTTTACCCTCTTTGGAATGTATAGAGGTTCCTAAAGTATTCGATTGGGTGTTGAAAGTGACCCAAATTGTCGACGAATCTACAGTCGATCCAATGTCCTGCTTACCACTTCCGACCTCGTTCAGAATCGAGGTAAGAGTAATTGACGTTGACTGCGAGGAGAAAGTTGGTTCTACGAGAGAAAACGTAGTTGTCACGGTCGGTGGCACTCCAGTGACGTTGCAACGGGTAGTCATGAGAAAGTTCGGAACGTATGAGGTAACGATTATCGACACCTCGGTTACCCCGAACATTGTACACTGCAGATATACGAAGAACTTCGTGCGCTTCGAAAAAGTGCTCTTGTGCGCTCCTCCGGGAACCGTCATCGATTGCCATATCGTGCCGGATGCAACAAGAATCGAGTTCTTGGATATCGTAAACAACACGTTCGTCAACGTCGATATCGTGATTTGCCAAAGCATTCAAGTGAAAGCTAACGTCAAGCTGATGGTTGAAGCGGAATTATGCCAGCCGCGCGCTGAAATTCCGATTCCGGAAAATCCTTGTGTGGTCACGTTCCCTCAACAATGCCCTGACGTCTTCCCTGGTGCGCCTTATCCGTTCCCTGGATAATTTAAATGCTGATCGCTTGGGGTGGTGGACCAAACCATCCCTTTTTTAATCTTTCATCCTTCCTTCACAGGCAAGCAAGGAGGCGTCTATGAAGCTGTATTATATTGCTTCTGGCTACCGGAGACCGATTGATATTCTTGATAATGCGCTGATGAAAGCAGTTGGCGGACACAGTCGCGAGGCGAAGCTATTCCTGCTCAATCGGACTCCCATTCAGAACTTGTTGCCCGAAATCCGCCAATTCGCTCCAGATATTGTGCTTACGCTGTGCGGACCGAAGTCATTTCTTCCTCCAGAACTGATTCGCGCCATCCGGGCTCTGGGCATTCCGACAGGCGTCTGGTTCGTGGATGATCCGTACGCGATCGACAACGCGTTGCAAGTAGCGCCGCATTACGATTATGTGTTTACGATTGATTCCGGGTGCATCCCCTACTATGAAAGGAACGGCTGCAAGCGGGTATTTCACCTGCCGCTCGGAACCGACTTGGACATTTTTCGCCCGTATGCGGTTCATTCTTCGTACCGGAACGACGTATGCTTCATCGGAACGGGCTACGACAATCGGCTTGCTTTCATGAAGGAAACACTGCGGTATGTCAACAGGGATGTCCGGGTGCAGCTGGTCGGTCATTTCTGGGAAACGGTCGACTGGTCAGGCGGCTGCGTGCCAAGCATTCGAAGCAAATGGATTAATTTCTCGGAAACGCCTCGTTACTTTAACGGTGCAAGCATTGTCTTGAACATCCACAGGAGCGAGGACGACTCGCTAATCGACAAGAACAAAGCCGGGGCTCCCGCCCATACCATTAATAACCGCACATTCGATATCGCAGCATGCCGAGCTTTTCAGCTTACCGATTACCGGCCTGATCTGGAATTATTCTATGCGCCGGGAGAAGAGATTGGCTGTTACCATTCTCCGCAGCAGTGCGCAGATCTCATCCATCACTATTTGAACGAACCCGAGAAACGGCAGGAAGCAGCGGCTAAAGCCTATCTCAGAACATGTGCCCAGCATACCTTCTCACATCGGTTGAACAGCTTGCTGCACGATATCACGACCTAATGTTTAATCACTCGAGCCATAATTTATCATATGCTATCATGATTTTGAAAGATGCAGACGACCGCCTTAATTGGCGGACAAATCAGCAGCTATCCAACCTAACGTGCGGTTCAAAAAGATCACATTTCAGCACCGTGAAGATTGCAAGAACTCGACTGCCTAAAACATAAAAAAAAGGCAAGCAGTTGCCTGCTTAGCCTTTAACAAACGATTCAAGAATCCCGGCCGCCCCGGCGATAGCCAGCACGAGAACGAGAGGATACGCAATATCTGGTATAAGTAAATAAGCTGCTCCCACTGCAGCGGCAGACCATACCCCGACACACCAATAACAGGTCAAGAGCTTGCGCATAAATGCGTGAAAACGTCCGCCCTTTTCGTCAATTACGGCATAAATGGCGCCTGTTTCGTCGGTGTGGAACCGCTCCTCCACAAACGGGCGGCGCAAAAATGCCGTTATTTCATCGAACACAATCAATCGCGTCAAGCGGTAGCTTGCCAAAAACAGCAGCATAAATGTCAGCCAAGAGATGTCCCACATCAGCAGTTCCCTCCATGTCCTGCAAAACATACCGGATCAGTTCATTGTATGTCTCCCCGTCCAGAACAAGAACTGAATACATAGCCGCGTTCAACGCGCTTGATATGAATATTAAGGAGGAACCTTGCGATGTCTCTTATGATTATTCAATCCGACGAACAGCTCACGCAGCTCATTCAGCAATCCGATGCCAGACCATTGTTTTTATACAAACATAGTTCGCGTTGCGGGTCGAGCCGGGTCGCTCACGTCGCGCTTAATCATTTTATATCGCGCTATCCGGACGTCTCTTCCCGCTTCACATTCGGCGTTATCCGGGTCGTCGAGGAAAAGGCGCTATCCGATCGGATATCCCTCGGACTCGGAATCCCTCACGTATCTCCGCAAATTATTTTAATCAACCAGCAAAGGGTCGTCTGGCACGCTTCTCATCAACAGATTAATTCCAACCAATTGTGCAAAGTAGCTCTTCATTTTCTGCATGCGCCTGAGACGCGCGGCAAAATATATATTGACTAACGCCTATTTGCTGCTGCGATTGCCGACTGCGTGTCCCGTTACGGTAATTTCACCCGGATGCTCCGCAACGACTTCTCCGATGCATGCTGCCGCAATGCCTTTATCGTTCATCGCTTGCAGCAGGGCTTCCGCGTCTGCTTCCGCTACGGATAACAGCAATCCGCCTGAAGTGACGGCATCACACAAAATCAACTGCGATATTTCATCCAAGCGCCCGTCAAAGCGAATGTTATCCTTCACATGATTGAAATTGTTCTTCGTTCCGCCGGGTACAGCACCCTGCTCCGCCAACTCGCGCACGCGCGGAAGAACCGGAACGGACTCTGCATAAATATGCAGACCGGTCTGGCTGCCCTGCGCCAACTCCGAACCATGCCCGAGCAAGCCGAAGCCAGTAACGTCCGTGCAGGCGTGAACTTCATAATCCGCCATCACTTCCGCCGCCGTCTTGTTCAGCATCGTCATCGTCTTCGTCACGAGCTCAATTTCATCCGGCTGCAGCAGCTCGCGCTTAAGCGAAGTGGTCATAATGCCGACACCGATCGGTTTCGTTAACACGAGCTTGTCTCCCGGACGAGCGCCGGCATTGGTGAGCACCTTATCCGGATGTATGATGCCGGTAACAGCCATGCCGAATTTCGGCTCCGCATCATCGATGGAGTGGCCTCCGACCAACGTAGCTCCCGCCTCCTTCACCTTGTCTCCCGCTCCACGCAAGATTTCTGCCAAAATGGACTTATCCAGCTTCGAAATCGGGAATGCGACAATGTTGAGCGCCGTCAGCGGTTTTCCGCCCATCGCGTAAATATCGCTAAGCGCATTGGCCGCCGCGACCTGGCCGAATGCGTACGGTTCGTCCACAATCGGCGTGAAGAAATCGACCGTCTGCACGATCGCTAGCTCGTCGTTCAACCGGAACACGCCTGCATCATCGCTTGTGTCCAAGCCGACGATCAAATCGGGATGCTTCTCCGTCGCGGGAAGCTGCCGCAGCACCTGCGCCAAATCTGCGGGGCCAATCTTACAGCCGCATCCTCCTTTGCTGGACAAAGTCGTCAAACGGACATTAGGTTGTTGCTCCATCTTTCATCATCCTCCTGAGTATAGGCCAAAACTTCATGTAATTATTTTACCACATTGTGTTGTCCGGCTTAGAAATGAATTGCCGTACCATTCCGATTCCATTGCGGCATAAGAGTCAATATACTTTTTTTTCTTTGACAAAAACAGAATTCGTTGTATACCATATAGTAAAGAATGAGCATTAATTATTTGTAAGCGCTTCCCGATATGAATGTAAATATCTCCACCTTTATACATATAATACATGCTCAAGATTCGCTTTATAATCAATAGGGCACTTTTTGAACTGCTGCATATATAAGTTCAAGGGGGTTGACGGGAATGGACATAATGATTGTCGAGGATGAAGCTTCTGTCCGCGATATACTCAAATCTTATTTTCTTAATGAAGGGTGGAAGGTGCATCTGTCCTGCGACGGCATAGAAGCTTTGAAGAAAGTCCAGTTATACAAATTGGATTTGGTCGTGCTTGATTTGATGATTCCCGGGATTCCAGGAGAGGATGTGTGCCGCAGCATTAGGCGGATGTCCAACGTCCCCTTGATTATGATTACCTCCAAAGCGCGGGAAGTCGATATGATCCATGGCCTCAATCTGGGAGCCGACGATTACATCACGAAGCCTTTTCGCATGAAAGAAGTTATCGCTCGCATCTATGCCTTGCAGCGCAGAATCAATAGTATGAACAGCACCAGCCGCAGCATTCTGTATTTTAATCGCCGCAGGCTCATGGTCAATTTCGAATTGGAAGATGTATTCCTCGATGGAACACCGGCTAATCTCACGACAACCGAATTCAGGACGTTAAGCATTCTCGTGAAGAAGCCGGGAAAAGTGTTTAGCAGGCACGATTTGTCCTATGAAGTGCAAGGCTACCGCTTTATCGGAGACGGACGCGTCATGGATGTACATATTATGAATATTCGCAAAAAAATAGAAGAGGATCCGAAACGCCCCCAATATGTTGTTACGAAGATTGGCTCGGGATACAAATTTAATTTCCAGCCGGATGATGAACGATGAAGCGACTCGTTTTGACCAGATTCAAAACCCGTACCTCCATGTTCATCTTCATGTTATGCATCTCCCTCACATCACTGATCTGTCTCTACTTCGTATTGATGCATCTCTGGAAAGAACAGTTCACTACATATAAGCAGCAAGCTTTGACGGAGCACACCTATCATTTATCCTATGTCATTCGGAACTTCATGTCCGAGGGACCACTTACCGAAGTAAATAACGCTCAATTGCGGGAAGCCTCCAACCAATTCTCGGCTCCAATTCGCTATTTTGCTCCTGACCGCAAGACAATAAAAATGAACCTTAAGACGGAAGACGTACTGGTCAGCACTTATCCTTATGAAGTGGAAGTTCCTATCATTATCAACGGGCGTATAGACGGATATTTGCATGCTTATTATGATTTGGACGCTGGATTGCATTCACCTGCTATCGTGCAATACGAGCAAGAGCTTCTGACCCGAAGCCGCAATACGCTCGGCCTGTTCATATTAGCTGCGTTGCTTCTCTCTCTGTATGCCTCACATCGCTGGAGCCGCAGCATCCATCAAGCAGGACAATTAGCCGAATCTATCGTTATCGGTAACCGTAATACGGTAATACCGCAGTGCGGCACAAGGGAAATGGCGAGCTTGATTGCGACAATCAACAGCCTGCTCGCTGAGTTCGAGCGCCAGGAAAGCTGGCGCACTCAACTGATGCAGGATTTAACGCATGAGTTGCGCACTCCGCTTACGGCTGTGCTTTCCCGCTTAGATGCAATAATTGATGGCATTTATCCATTGACGAAAGACAATATGCTCAGCATTTTGACCGATATTGAACGATTGTACCGGCTGATTGAGGATATGGAGAAATTGTCGGAAGCGGAAGGCGCCCGCTTTGAGCTGAATCTGCAGCCATTAGAGATGACGCGAGTCGTTAGAGGGGTATATGAAGGCTTTTTATTTTTATCTAAGGAAAAAGAAATAAAGTTTGTCTTTGAGAAGCCTCACACTCCTTGTTTTCTGGATGCCGATCCGGACCGGATGGTACAAATATTGTCCAACGTCATTTACAATGCGATCAAATACACGCCGCGCGGAGGCAGCGTCGTTCTAGGCTTATCATGCAATCAAGGGGACACGCTCATCTATTGCCGTGATAATGGGATCGGCATTACCGCAGTAGATTTGCCGCACATCTTTCATCGATTTTACCGGGCAGACAAATCTCGTTCACGTGACAGCGGTGGCTTGGGGGTTGGTCTAAGCATTGCCAAAGCATTGGTTGAATCTCATCGGGGAACTATTTGGGCGGAAAGTGAGCAGGGCGAAGGTTCGACGTTTTGGATTCGTTTTCCGGAACAAAACAGGTTGAACCTATAGTTGAACACATAGTGGAAGAGCAGGCCAAGGACACGTAAGGGCACGCAAGGAGCACGCAAGGAGCACGCTAAAGAGCATACCGAAGAACAAAATCTGTATGTGGAGCTAGCTTCTATTGGAAAACATACAGTGAAATGTACGGATTGGGCGGTTACACAACACGTTGATTGTATTTTGTACAGTGGATTAGACTGTTGTTCGGCAATTACGGCGGAATTCATGTCAAACCATTGGATCAATTCCAATGGAACCTGTCTGCAAGGAGACATACGTGCTATTTCATTGTACAGAATCCAATGGAACTTGAGCCAGGGGATCCCGGCCAAGCCTCTGGATTGTTTTTTCCCGTAGAGGAGATGAGCGTTCCCGTTGAACATGCAGCCCATTTCAGCCTTGCATAAATGAGATACATGACATCCCTTTTCCACCAGTAGTATATGAGCCGTTACAGCCTTCATCGGGCGCTTCTGTCTTTATCTAAATAAACCATTTATCGGAATATCTTTTGCCAATCTAGGAGGAAGTTATGCCACTCTTTCAATCATTCCGTCTATTACGCCGCAACCTCAACATCCTGCTCATTCCTATAACTCTAGATCTTATCGTGCTTGCCGTCATGATAGCCACGACCGGATGGCAGCTGCATTCGCAATGGAGTTATCGTATCGTGCTAGAAATGGGCCTCCCGTCAGTCTTTCATTTATTTAACATTCCTTTAACTTGGGCGCACGTTATCGTCATGCTCGTATGGGCATTTGCGCAGGGCAGTTATATTAAGGCACTCGTCTCTATTATCGAAGGACAGCCTGTCCGTGCTGCGCAAGTGGTGAAGGACGGCCTCAAGTACTGGGTTCCGTTTGCCTTTCTGAACATTTCGGTACTGCTTGCCAAGGCTGCCGCCTCTTCCCTGCTCATCATTATGTTCGGTTCGATTGGCGCTGCCGCATCGCTGCTATTATTCATGGTCATGCGGGTCCTCGCCGTATATTGGGAATTTACAGTTGTTGTCGATAATGTCAATTTCGATACCGCGTTCCGCCGAAGCATGAAGTACTTCAAGCATAACAGTCTATCTGCGATCGGGATGGCGCTCGTTATGTTTGCCTTCTCCGGGGCGGCGAGCGTGCTGGCCAATTACTTTGTGATGCCTGCTGCCGTAATCGTAACGATGTTCGTGTATAGCTTCATCATGTCCATCATCCAGTTGGCGCTAATGCTTACCTTGCGAGAAACGAAGCGATAGCCTTAAATACGGTGCAACGTTTTCAAAAATAGGCTCGAACTTGTATTCGCCTAATTGTCTTGCCGCGGCAATGATTACGTTTTGGCATGCAAAATAGACGGAAGTCCAGCAGCATGTTCTAAAGTACCCGAATACGATATCAAAACATGAATGAGGGGGACTGATCCATGATAAAAGAGCATGCCGCCGTTCCTTCCAAACCACATGTCCCAGCAAGAACTATCAAGTGGGATCACTATCGTGAACTAAAGAACGACAGCACGATTAAAAGGCATCTTCCTGCCACAATGAAACTGAATAAACAATCTCTATTTTCCATGCTGTCGGAGTATACATCGGTATATTTAAAACCTAATCGAGGAGCTTTTGGTGTAGGAGTCATAAAGGTTCAGAAGATGGTTCATGAGAAAAAACCGCGTTTCCTTATCCATGAGGGAACCAGGAAGAAAACATTTTATTCGAGGAATCAGGTATACGCATTTGTTTTGGCAAATATGGTGAACAAAGATTATTTGGTCCAGCAAGGCATAGACCTGCTCCGATGGAACGAACGCCCGTTTGATCTTCGGTTAATGATCAAAAAACAAAGTGATAACACTTGGCTAAATGAAGGGTTTGTCGGCCGCGTCGCTCATCCGAAAAAAATCGTAACGAATATCCGCAGCGGCGGAACTGCGGTGTCCATCGATGACCTATTAGCTCCATATACCAACGTAACAAGTAAAATAGAGACCAAAAAAAAGTTGAACCTATTGGGAGAGCAAATATGTGAGCTGCTGGAAAAGAAATATCCTGGTATTCAGCTTTTTGGGGTTGATCTAGGACTGGATCAAAACTTAAAACCATGGATTATCGAAGTGAATAATCGGCCGGAAAAAATATGTTGGAAGTGCATGCTTGAATTGTATAAAAAGTCTAGCGAAAGCAGCCATTTCATATTTCATTGAGCTTCAGGACGAGTACCAGAAAGCGGCTCTCCATCAAAAAAGAGCTCAAACCGACTCCAATCAGCTGAGCTCCTTGCATCCAACAGTTCTCTTTCAGCCCCCTCCGAAACGTTTGCTTATCTACATCGTAAGTCACCGTTATGTCCCGCTCTCTGACATCGCCACCTTGATGGCGGCCTGCGCCTCTTCCTCCACCTTCCGCAGAAACTCTGGAATGTTCATATCCGATTTCGCGAATTCGGGCAGCTTATCATACAGTTTCACATAGCTGTTCCATACGCTTTCCCTCGCTGGAGGCGGTGCGAACTGATGTTGGAAGTAAGCGGCGATATTTTTGCCTTCGTACCGTCTGTTATCGGCCGCGAATTGGGCGTTTATCGACTTGTCGCCCGTAATGACAGACGGGGTTCCCGCACGGGCAAGCGTCTATTGATATTCTAGAGAGACGCTTGCCATAATCCATTGGAAGGCAGCCTCCTTCTTCTCACTGAACTGGTTTATCGTGAAAATTTGGGTGTTCGGCGTCGGAGCCGTCTGTTCCATCTCCTGCCAAGTCAGCATCGGAACGATGTCCATATTTTTTTGGAAATCGAGCGCTTCCTCCTCGTTGCTGAAGCTGTATTTATAATCGCTCGTGTCAAACATGCCCGGAATGTTCCGGTATCTGTCCAGAAGCTCAGTAGCGTTGCTTGCCGTTTGATGTTAATCTTCGGATGATCCCTTTCGACCATGGCTTTGCGCGCTTCCAAGGTTTCATTTGAGGCCAGATTTTTTTTGAGCCAGTCGACTTCAACAGTAAGTTGACAGACCAGCTTTTCCAGGTGTTCCTGCTTGCTTTCATACTCCTTTCTCATTTTGTCGGCTTCACTGGTTCCCTTCTCAAACACCATCGACGCTCGGCTTAGAAACTCTGCTTTCCATTGGCTGTACGAATCGATTCTTCTGGAAATCCGACGATTTTTGAAATGATTTATGCGGATACGGATGGAGAGCTTATGATATATCACTATTCATTTGTAGCTTTGGTTCGGGAGTCGATGCAGTCGTCATGGATAAAAGGGAAAGATGGAAAGAAGCCTTTCTAAATGGATATTTAAAATTTAGGAACTTATTGGGGTACCGCCAACAAAACGCGAAAAACGTACGCTAAGCATTCAGATTTAGAAAAAAACCGCCAATTTTATCAATTGATGGGTTGCTTTACCGCTACTTCTATCATTATTTTTTGTCTTTATATATTAATTCATTGGAGGCCTATTATATCCTCTGTCTCCGTAGGGCTGCAACTTCTCTACGTATATTTTGCCGTTGGTCTTGTTTGTTATTTGGATTATACCCATGTAGGTCTTAATCTGCTTGTATTCCTCAAGAAGCTCCTTGCGCTTATTCTTGTCCATGTATTTCTCTCCTTTCGGGGTCAATATATGCTCATCAAAATCACAAATACCGAGAAATAATCCGAACCAACTTTCTAGGGAATTCATTTAGGTTTGTAATATCCAAGAATCTCTCATTCCCATAGATTTGATGAATCACATCCTTGTCTTGGCCGATGGCGGCTGCCAGAAATGTAACTCCTTTCCGTTCGTATTCGGATATTGTCTGTTGCATGTCTTGGGCAGCATAACTTCCGGTATAGTCGTCCATTGCTTTGGGTTGTCCGTCGCTTATGCTAATCAACAGTTTTGTTTGTTGCGGTGAATCAACTAACCTTTCGGCAATAATTCTAAGCGCCATTCCATCTCGATTATTACTTCTGGCACGAATCCCCATAAGCCTGAATCGATCATTGGGATCCGTCTTGTTAAAATCGGTATACGCAAATATTGACATTTGCTCTATTCTGGAAACATCCGCAGTATCACCGTAGATCAATATGGGAATATTACAAATTTGACAAAATTCATATACCGCGATCACTGCACGCTTTGCCGCCTCCAATCTCCCAAAAGCAGCCATCGATGCTGATTCGTCAACCCTCAGGCCGACCACAAGAGAAGGGGATTCAGTAGGAGGACGTTTCTTGGCAAAATATCTGTAATCCCGATAAGCAACATTTTCTGCTTGAAATTTGGTACCATAATAATGATTTCTCGCAAATTCAGAAGAAATCTCATGCTCCAACAGCGGAAGCGTTTTTCTGGCGATTTCCCGTACGACAGGCATAAGCTCTTTGCTTAGGCCGACATATTCCTGCTTATTTTCCAAAACGTACTCCGGACGGTGGACAATGAGCTTTACACCCTTATGAATAGATTCGGACACAACCTCCCGTACATCTCGATTCAGCTTTTTACGAAAATCACGTTCTTTTTGTTGCGCATCCTCCGACATTGGATCAGGATTTGCTTGGTGATATTTTGGGGAGCCATTCTCCCCCAAATCTGAGCTTTCCATATCATCGGAATCTTCGGAATCATTATCAAATGAGCTTTCGTCGCTTTCAGCGGACTTTTTAAATGCGATACCTGCCTCCTCTTCATTGTCATCACTGTCAAAAGCTGCATCGTCTATATTTCCACATGTCCGGATCTCTGCGGTGTCAAAAATTCGTTTTTTTTTACATCTATTTCAGCCGTATTCAAGTCTTCAAACAAATGATGGCTTTTAAGTGCATCTTCTAGTATTTTGATTTCCTCGGAATCGGTTGTAATCTTGTAGATGACTTTATGGTAAAGGGACTCGGTTGCGGAAGCACCTCCAGCAACCGCATCTACCCAGTAGAAATAGGAACGCATGCCTGCCACGCCTTTAATCGCATTGGCCCGAGCTGTTTTGTCCAGAACAATAATGGTATCTGCAAAAACGTCCAAAACCTGTTCATTCCTGTAATCGGTTTTCGCCATTGCACGTTCAATCATGACTTCTTTGGTTGGCAGGTCCATCTTTTCCGTATGCTGAACCCTGTCACGCAGTGCTTCGTTTAACGGTCTGGACCCCGCGTAACTGCGGTTTGCTGTAATGACCGCTATAAAGTCCGGGTGTCGGCGTATGATTTCTGTCGGGAGGTTGATGCTGCCATCCAGCTCCAAGGCGGAATTTAGTGCCATTAACACCGCGGCATCGCGAATAACGTTTGGTTCCTGGATTTCCAGGAGATAGCCTTTTTGATAAGCTCTGACGATCTCGGATGGGTAGAACCGATACTCAACTGCTTCGCCCTCGGTGTTTTCCACTGCCACTTTTAGCAATTGTTTCATCTTTAATGCGGCTGCTTCCGGGGTAACTCCCAGTACGTTCATCAGAACTTCAGTTGCGCTTTGAAAACCCTCGCTCTCATACAATGCCTTCAAAACGCTTTGGTCCGCTAGGTCCATCCGTTCTAATCGTTCAGAGGAAATAACCGGCAAAATGGCACCAATAATATCCGATTTATCCATATCGGCAAAACAGGTCACTTTCGTATACGGCAGCCCAAAATTAGCAGATAATGCTTTTGCTAGTTGTGTTTTACCAGAACCGGCGTCACCCTCTAACAGAATATTGGCGATTTTCATTTCCCCGCGATTCCAGTTGCGCTTTATTTCTTTACTAATGCGCCGTTCTTCTTCGCCGACCTTATGAGATAATGGCTTTTTCCAAACAAGTTTTGTTTCTGCATCCGTCAGTTGTCTTGCAGGTGACAAATAATATTCTTCATATTCAGTCATCCATTTCTCCTCCTATCCGTCATGATGCTGAGCCCTTCTCCGCTTTTCTTCTTTTCTCAACAATAAGAGGGAGCAGCGAAATCGCACCGGCAATAATCAAACCACCGCTCACCACATATACCGCCAGCAGGGAGAACGTATCCTTCAGATAGCCGGATATGAACATGCCAATCACCATCATCCCCATAAAAATAGGCATGATTGCTCCGGATACCCGGCCAATAAATGCCCCTTCTGTGTTCCGAACAATAAGCGTCTGGATTCCGCCCTGAATACAAGGGTAAAACAAACCACTGATCACCAAAAGGACGATTGTCAGCCAAATCATCGTAGAAGCGCCTATTCCGATCGTACAGACGGCGGTGACAAGCAATCCTACCATGAGCAACAGCTGTGGCTTCACCTTTTTGGCTATCCCCATTATGGCAGCGCCGCCTGCCAACATGGCTGCCCCATTGGTCATAACCAGCCACTGCAGAAATTGTTTGTCCTGTCCCAATTTCTCGATGACAAGGAAGATCTGAAGCGGCTGAGTTAGTCCTGATGCCAGTCCGACAGCCGAGAAAGTCACGCTGAGTGTTCTTAAGGATTGATTGAACCTGATATAGCGCAGCCCGGCTGTCAACTCCTTTATGAAGCCGCTGGCATCCCCAGACTTCGGTTCCTCTGCGTCACGGGGAAGCGACGATAATATAAGTGAAGACCCTAGGAACAGAACTGCCGTCAGGATCAGAGATACGTTAATTCCAAACTGTATGAAAATAAACGTGCCGATGACCGGACCCAAAACCATAAAGACAGCGACAAGAGTTTGGGACAACGCCATCACGCCCTGCAGTTGTTCAGCTGGCACATGCCGCTTGTACAGTTTCATGGCCGAAGGCTGAGAAAATTGAGACAGGCTGGCGGAAACAAATGATCCGATGAGAAGTGCAACCCATCCACCATTCATGATGGTAAGCAGCACAGCCACAACGGACAAGGAAGACAGCAGATCGCTCCATACCATTGTCCGCTTCGGCCGCCATCGGTCGGCAAAGGTCCCGCCAATAAGGCCAAATAGAAAGATCGGAGCGAATTCCGCAACCGAAATCAGTGATACATAAACCGGATTATTATTCGTCAAATCGGTAACATAAAGAAGTACGGCATAATTCCGGATCCAAATTCCCAACTGCAGCAGCACTCGGGAGAGGATAATGGTTCGTACATACCGATTGGAAAACATTTTAATACCCCATATCCTTTAATATTTTCGATAACGTGCGCAGACGTTCGCTGATCATCTCATCGTCATCGCTCAGAGCTTGGCTGAACAGTTTAATATCTTCATTAATTCTCTCATTGTCCGTACATATCGCCACGGTCATGGCATTCCCTTGCAGGCCAACCCGGTCGATGACAGGCTCCTGCGGATCATATAAATGCTCATATCTGTATGCTTCACGAAAATGCGCCATGGATCGACAAATCAGAATGGACAAATCAAGAACGCGATGGAGAGGCAGTTCCTCCGATTGCCTTGACCATTTTTCTCCCGTGTATCTCCATACCTTGGCAGAAATATCGACCTTTCCTCTATCGTTCCATTGGGCCAATCCTAAAGAAAGGCCTTTTGCATCTGTGTTTCGGGCGAGTCGGCCGTCAATCTGCTCATAGTTTTCTGACACGACAACAGGCTTATGCTTCAAGGTAGTAGGTATTTTCATTTTTCATCCTTCTTTCCGTTTACTTTTTTACTAAATTACTAATTTACTAAATCACTGTTTCAGTTTATCTTGGATTTCATCGTTAGTCAATCCGTTTTTTGACATCCGTTATTTAACATCTGTTTTTTGACCAAAAGGTGCTCTTGCGAAAAGGGTATCTGCAGTCCATTTTACATGTGGTTCTTACCAGGATACCGCTATCCGGAGGACAAGAACATATAGACGGAAGATAATACAAGATCTTGTCCCAAATCGAGAAAAAAATAAGTGCCCAGACAGCATTGTTACTCCAAGCGGTTCTGATTGCATATCCAGATCAAAGCTTATGGAGGTATTCCGAGGAGTTCTGAGTTGGCTTCGCTGACGAGATGTATGCAAACGGCTTTGCAGAGTTAGAACAATGTTGGTGGCACACCAAGATACGGCCTCCCGATTTGTTCAACGTAAAAAGCGTATGCATTACACCGATCCGCATTTTCAGCATGACTCGTGTGATATTAGCAACGCATTAACGAGGGATATGAGTGAAACGATGGCCTTTCTGGAGTCATGCACCGATGAAGAGATTTGTCTGATGAGCTATTTGACGTAATAGATGCTTTTATGAGAATTAAGGAGGCGATCAATTTGTCAGTTTCCTCAATATGCTGGTAGAAATCCGCCCAAATGTGGAGATTCAGGATGAAATTCAAGGCATTGTTGAAACCTTGGGTGAGCTTGAAAATAACTATTAACAAGAGTTCGTAACTGGCGAGGAAGCTAAGAAGCAATACGGTTTAAAAGTTGATCTGCCATAATGAAGATGCCAACAATAATCGTTGGAAAATTAGCCGGATTTCCTTAGCGTACGGATTATCCGGCTTTTTGAGCAAATTTTCTCTTAGCGTACGTTTTTCGCGTTTTGTTGGCGGTATCCCATATTGGAAGATGTCACGCGTTCTTGTTTTGATTTCACGATCGGTTTAATAACAGGAGGAGCTGCGAGTGTGACTCTCATTCAAGTTTTCTTGTAAAATGACCCAGGGAATCAGGCTTACAGATGCAGGAATCGGAAATCCTCTATTGGGGCGGTAAAACATGCATTTTCTTGTAACGGCGAGCAAAGGATCCCCAATGTTATTGGCCGAAGGCATTACCGAGTAGCGAACCACATCGCCAGGAACAGTCAAATCTCTTGCAATTCTTACACAATGCGTTTCTTGGAGAGAAAAAGCTGCACTATATGCGGTTTGTCCGCTGCATCCTGCCAGTAGTGATACGAGCATGAGGCTCGCGACAAGCAGCATAGAAACGTTCTTTTTCATCGCCACGAGCTCCCTTCGTCAGACAACGATTATTTGATATTGAAATGTTCGGCAGGACCGGCTCTGCTCATGACGCAAGCAAAGCCGGTATGATGATGTGAGTGGAGTTAACACGAGAAGTCTGTTCGAGGATAAAATAAGATATTAGTTTTTGTTTTTCATTTCTTTAACGGTTGCAGCGTATTCTTCATCCATCTTTCTGAGGAAGCTCTGCACGTCGTCCCCCGACTTCAAGAATGGGCCAACTTGGGAACCGACGTAATTCGTGCCGTACAGTAAAATGTCCGGACCGTATGGGCTGTATATGGCCGGCTTGGCTTGCTGGAGCGAGTAGATCCCCTTGACGTTCATGTCTCTCTTCAACACGTCCGCCGCAAACTGTTCGAGAATGCTCTGATCGCCAGAGACGGATGGCACGTCCTTGCGGGTCATTCGAATTTGCTGCTCATCGGTCAACAAATATTCCAGAACGTCGAGAGCTTCGTCGATATGTTTGCTCTGCTTGCTAATCGCAATCGTGAGCGGCAACGTCGAAGGACCAACACCTGGCAGATCCGACCATGCCGGGAAGCTGACCACATCGTAATCCAATTCTTCCGGATAGTAAGGAATCGTATTGGCGATAAGACCAAGGCTCATCGCAACCTCTCCCTTAGTAAAATCATAACTGATATCCGGCTCCCAATTACCCGGGATATCTGCGATTCGCTTCGCCAATTCTAAAAATCGGCCAAACGCCGGATTTTTGGAAAATTGCGGTTCGCCTGTAGCTGGATCCGTCCCATTTGCGGATAATTGAGTCATCGCTTGCGACATAAAGTTCGTCGCCAATCCCCGATACTTAATCCCGTCCCGTTCCCCGGTAACTTTCGCGGCCAGCTCGACGACTTCATCCCATGTCATTCCGTCCGTAGGGTAAGAGGCGCCGAACTTATCAAATATCGTCTTGTTATAGTGGAGCGCCACCGCCACGTCTTCAACTGGAATACCGAGCAGACGTCCTTGCCCCTCCGGATCGCGCGCACGCAGCGCGTCCAGAATACCAGGTCTTATTCTGCTGAAATCGAAGTTGCGTTCCTTCAACAAGTCATCCAATGGCAGCAGCATATCTTTCTCTTTTAAAATGTCGAAACCGTCTGTCGTCAACACGATGTCCGGAACGACGCCTTGCGCGAACAACTCATCGAATTCCTCTTTATTAGCGAATTTCCCTGTCGCTTCAATATCGATGTTCGGGAATTTATCCTTGGTTCCTTCCAATATCCGTGCCTGCACCTGCTCTTTGCTCCATGGCGCCATAAAAATGAGCTTGACCGGATCTTTGTTTCCTTCTTTCGCGGTCGCTTGGTCTGATTTATGCTCCGTTTCTTTGGCCAATGTTTCCGCTGCATTTGCTTCTGAGGCAGTCTGTCCGTCCTCCCCGCCGCCCGATCCGCATGCTGATAAGATTAAGGTAAATAGTAGAGTAAAAATAAGGAGTAAGCCGAGTTTGCGATTGTTCATTGTAATTTCCATCCCCTCTTGTTATTCACTCAACGTCCATAGCGGAACATTGGGCTGCGGTAAGTTCAAGCTGTCGATAGTAGTTCGAACGTGTTCCGAATAGTCCCAACCCCAGCGGTCGAAAAATTCCAGTAAGTTATCTCCGCACACCCGAGACACCATCTCCACGAACAAATCAATCTTCTGCTGTTCTGTGCGCGGCAATTGGTCCTTCGGCAGCTCGCGGTATGCGATATGAAGCCGAGTGAACATATCCCAACCATAAGTGAATTGCAATTGCCGCATCATGGCCAGCCGCTCGAACAATCCGATGTCGGTAAACTTCTTCTTACCGTTAGTCCGGTTCAAGAACGCCATCGCCTTTTCAAAATAGGAGCGCCCTTCTTTGTCCCTCTCTTCCGTCAGGCGAGACGGATTGCCGTAATAGTCCTGGATGAGCAGCGAATAAATGTTGACCGACACCTCGACGATGTCTTCCCAGAACCAAGGCAGCTGTTGATATTCATGACCCATCTCATGCCAGAATCCCCAGCCGTGCTTAAGTGAACTGAACTTGTCAAAGGTAACCGCTTCTTCGGCGGCAGGATCGTTCGGAATCATGATCGGATGCCCGGAATGCATATATCCGGCGCTAATCTGCACGTCGGCGGCTATCCGGTGCGGACGATCCGGCGTGCGGTGCGGCATCGGCTTATCCGGTCCGAGACCGACGAACTTGTCGTATTGGTCGATCATGTCATCCCACTTCAACATGATCTCCTCCGGGTTCTCCACTCGCCGGACGACGTCTGAAGGCAGCGTCAGAATGACTTTCCTGCCGCACAGCTCGGCATAAGGTGCGTCATAATGGCGAATCGTCTCCTGCCATTCCGCCACCGTCGTCTTACCGAGCTCGAAGTATGGCGCATGAACCGCTCCGCTAACCGCCACCTGCGCCTTGAAGTCCGCCTGCGCCTTCGTCGGAATGAGGTATATCAATCCGCCGTACGGGCTGCTCAGCTGATTGATTCCCGGGGCGAGCGGCTTCCGCAGCGCGACGATCGGAGCCCGCTCCCACGTTAGCAGATGCCCCAGCTCATCGGTATGCGCCCCAATCTGCACGTCGAGATGCTCCACACCGTCCGGCACCTCGATCGTAATCCGTTGCCCCGCTGGCGCGTACAATCCGGTACCTGCCCAATAGCCGGGCGGGACGAGCATCCGCAAATAGCTGAGGTCCGCATAGTCGAAGTCGACATCGACGAGCTGCTCGTGCACGACGGGCGCATCATCGCCAACGTTGCCGGGGAACACTTCGGCATATGGCGAACGGACGCCGTCCGGATCGAGACTCACCTGCTCGAACGCGTACTGCAGCAGTACGCCTGTGTATGGCTGACGCTCTTTCTCGAACGGCAGCGTGATGTCCATCTCTACCTGCTCCGCAGCGGCGATGATCTCATGATAGAGCCCGAGCCCGCATTCCGGCGTCAACGAGCCGACCGTGCCATCAATGAGACCGAGCAGCAAGGACCATTTCTTCTTCACGGCTGCGTCCGCAGCGCCGATGCTGACATCATCAATGGAAAGCGTGCCGTTCTCGATCGCCTTCACCTGCCCGATTAACCGTTGCACATGGGAATCGTTCGCCTTCTCCGGCGTCAGGATCGGCAGCGCTTGCGGCAGCTCCCAGATGACGTTGTTGCCTAAGCTGATCCCTGCCTTGTTCAGCAGCCGCTGCAGCGGATAATCCCGCACTTTGACCGGACGATCGCCCGCGAGGAGCTGGATCTCTTCCGACGGTTCCCATTCCAGCTCCCAGCCCTTCGTGTGGACGAGCAGGCTGCCGCCCTGCTGCACATACTCATCTAGGCAAGGGAGATCGTCTTCTTTCATATTCCGATCAGCATAAGCGACGGCATACTCCGGAAGCTTCGCGGCGGCTGCCGCCCAACTCGGCACGCGCGTCACCTCGATCGGCAGTTCACCAGCAACGTCGAACATTTCCTCCGAGGCCGTCGTGATAATACGCAGCGGCCCTTGTCCCGCAAGAGTCTTCCGGTAGCGGCCGCTCTCTCCCGTCAGCCAATGCAGCACATTGGCGACGAACGCTCCGCTGCCCGGCACATCGCCGCCGCGACGATTGAATCCGGTTTCAACACCGGATACGAGGATACGGCCTTGACCGTATCTCGCAGCGGCTATGACAGGGAGGCCGTCGGGATCGACGGCTGCCGTGAACGCGTCCCCTCCTACGGCGGCCACAACCCCGCCATATACTTTGTTGCGCACTGGAATGTCAGTTACTCCGTCATACAGCAAAGCTAAATCCTGCTGCAGCGTCTGTTCCAATACCCGCTTCATTAATGAACCAGCTCCTTTTTTATTTGGGGTCTACTCTACTAATCCTGTACGCTCCACGCTTTCCACGAAATAGCGCTGCGCAAAGAAAAAGATGAGCAACGGAGGCAACAATGACAAGAAGCTTGCAGACATCTTAATCGCTTCCACTAAGACAAGCGGCGCTTCCTCACTCGCCAGCATACTGCTGATGCTGGCGTCCACCCTCGACATTTGCGTCGCCAGCGGCACGAGTGGAGATTGGCCAAGGAACATTCTCGGATAGTACGTATCATTCCATGTCCAGACGAACGAGAACAGCGAGACGACAAGTATAGCCGGCTTCGCCAGCGGGAACATCACTTTCCAATAGAACTTAAAGGCGCTGGCGCCATCGATCTTCGCCGCTTCCTCCAGTTCCTTCGGCTGGGTCGTATAGAACTGCCTGAAAATGATAACGAACAGCGCTCCCTTAATGCCAAAGCCGAAGATGGATGGAATCATGAGCGAGAAGAGCTTGCCCTGCAATCCCAGCTTCGTATACATAATGATCATTGGCAGCACGATAACTTGCGGCGGGATGATGAAGGCAAGCACAAGCAGGAACATAAGCAGCTTCTTAAATGGAAACTGCATTCTCGCAAGCGCATACCCCATCAAGCCGCATGTGACGACATGGAACAAGGCGACGAGCGTCGATATGCCGATACTGACGAAGAGCGATTGCGAATATTTGAGCGCCGTCCATGCCTTTTCCAAATGACCGAAATACAGTTCATGCGGAATCCACGTCACCGTCGGATCGTTCAAATCCTTCTCGTTCATCACCATCTTGACCAGCATTTTAAAAATCGGGTTCAAGTAAATATACGAAGTCACTAGCAGAATCCAATAAATAAACAGCTTGAACAGCAATCCCCGGTTCACTTCACGCCCAAGCACGGCATAGCGAACCGTATGGAGTCCATCCCGTGCCCACCGTTTCTTAAGCTGCGTCGCCTTCCATTTCACTGTGTTCACTTTTCCGATCATTACAATCCTCCTCACATCGTTCCCGCAGCTTCGCCGTATCGTTCAGCCCCATCCTTATCGGCTGCGGGCGCTTCTGTTCATCCGCAAGAACAAGAGCAATATAATGGCCAGGAACAGGACGATAACGACAAAATAAATCCAAGCCAGTGCGCTGTTGTACCCGTAGTTGCCGGTATTAATCAATTCAATGACCGGATTATACGGAAAGGTGAACATATCGACGACGGTATAGATCAAGTTCAGTAAAATGAATGGTGACATCGCTGGCAGCGTAATCTTCCAGAATACTTCCCACGGCGTCGCTCCGTCGATGCGGGCCGACTCATAGGAAGACTTCGAAATCGTCTGTCTTCCCGCCAAGAAGATTAGGATTTGCACGCCGGAATACCACAGAACGAGCACAAAGCGGTTCAGTACGTCTTTTACCGGTTTGGCCCAAGAACTGTCGCTTAAAAATTGATCCAAATATTCTCCGATAGAAAACCGTTCCAGAAACCCTAACGTTCCTTCTCCCTGATTCACGAATTCCGTCAAAATGTAGCCGGAAGTAAATATGATAGGCAAGAAGAATACGACCCTGAACAGCATGCGTCCCGGAAAATCCTGATTCAGCATAATGGCGATAAACAAGGAGAACACCAAAATAATCGGCACCATAATGACAATTTCCTGGAAAAACGGAATCAAATTGTCGTATAAGGCAGAGCTTCCGAACAATAGCTCGCTGTAGTACTTGAATCCTTGAAAATCGTACTTTAATCCGGTCGGCAGCACCGTTACTTTGTGGAAGCTCATATAGAGCGAGAATCCTAACGGGAAAGCCATGAACAACAGAAATCCGGTAATCCAAGGGGCGACGAATAACAGCGCCTCCAAATGGCGTGACGTCTTTGCCTTCATCGTCTTTTTACTGCGCATGTTCAGCCTCCCCCCGGCAGGACGGCAAAGTCTTTGGCACGAACTGTGACACCGTCTTTTTCGTACGGTACGGCATTGTAATTCACGATAATCCGCTTGCCGTTCGCATACTCGGTCTCATTGACACCTTCTGCCAATGTGCGATGGCCGACGATAAACTCATTCTGCACATCGCCGAGCGCCTCGTTGAAGCGGCTGTACTGCTTCGCGATCTCTTCGGCCCAGTCCTTGTAATATGTGCTGTAGTAATTGAACAGCGAACGTGTGCCGATCAATTCCTGCGATTGAGCATGCGTGAGCATAAAGGCAGGAATGGCGCCGTATTCAATATTTTTCAATAAATACGTTCCATAATTGTCCGTCACGTTGGCATACCATGAGGAGTAGGTCACCAGGCCGTGCAGAGCAATCTGAGCAAACGGTACGGTCTCATCGACGAACAAGTCGAACGAATTCTCATCTGACAGCCCATGAACATGCTCCACATACTTCAAGGCATAGAAATTACCGTTCGTGACGTCTGCCGAGCCCAGCTGTTCCTTCGTCTTGGCGAAGACGTTCTCTTGTATCTTCCGCGCATCCTTTCGGGTTGCCTTGTACCGTTCGTTAAAATCACTGTTCAGAAACGCTCCGATTCCATACCCGAGCGTTAAGCCGTCAACCCCTAATTGCTTCGCTTTAGCTAAATCCTTCAGCATAACTTCTTCCATAAATCGCGGACTGACGAGCGTCGATTTCCCCTCATGTTCACGGAATTGAATGACGACCGCGCCGAGATCCTGCAATCCATCTCTACTGCTGCGGAATCCATCCCGACCGTTATTGTTGAACGTGTAGGAAGAACCGTCCAAGGTGACGCGGTGCCCTTTCGCATGGGCAAAATCGATGAAATGACTCATGCCGTCATTGCCGCCAATTCCGCTGTCTACTGGAAAATGTCCGCCGTTCTCGCTGAACCCGCCCTTCTGCCAACCGGAGTAGGCGATGGACATCTTCTTCACACCGATCGATGTCAATTCATTCACGACTTCCTCTGCCTGCGTTGTCGTGGTGAGCGGTTCATACGAATCCCACAGAAATCCTTTGCGCGAGTCCGCTCCGAGCAAGTGAACCTGCAGACTGATGTTGTCGTCCTCCGTCTTGATCGGGCTCAGACCGGCGTCTTCCATCAGGAACTGCCGGAAGCGAGATGCCATGCCGACATAGTCAGACGCTCCGCGGTCAAGGAAATAATAGCGTACGGACCGATCGCCTTCCGTACGCGCTCTGCTGAATGTCTGGAAGCCATTCAGCTTCCGTTTGTCAGTCGGTTGAAAGAAGCGCTGCCGGTACGTGAATTCCGCCGTCGCCCAGTTGTATTGGTTCATTGACTTGGACGGCGCGGCCAGCACGTTGGCATATTCGGCCCCTTGATCGATGACAGCGAGTAGCGCTTGTTCTCCCGACTTGATGCCGAATACAGGCATTCTGACCGGCTGCCGAATCGAGAACGAGTTGTTATTGTTGCTGAACGCCAAGTCATCGCCATATATCCGTTCGAAGTAAAAGTTATTGTTCGGAGGCCGATCCCTCTTGAACTGTACAAGCGTTCCCGGGCCATCCGGGATGAACAGATAGCCGTTCTCCTGTTCGGAGGTGGCTGAGCCTAGGTACGGATACAAGCGTATCCCTGTAATGCGGGCGTCATTGTCTTTCTTTTTCTTATTTTCCGCTTCGAACTGCTTCATCTCTTCCGCAGTCTTTCCGTCCTTGAAGCCTTCCTCCAGTACTTTCGTCTCGACATAGTCGTCCTTGAGATTAACTTCAATAGGAATGATGAAGCCAATCTTCGGCATCGAGAAGGTTAGCCGGAATCCGTTCTCCGTCAATTCAAATTGTTCAATCGTACTTTTTTGATCTATCACGTTCGTCTCTTTCACTTGATCCTTGCGCACGTTGAATTCGACATATTTGATGAACACGGGCGACTGCATATGCTTCTTCCAAGTGTCTGTGTTCTCTTTATCCTTCCATCCTTCCGGACTCGGGAACGATCGCCATACATTGCCGTCACGTTTATCCTTCACGAGAAAATGGCCGCTGTTCTGATGGACCAACAGCTGCAGCCGCGTATTTTCCGCAGCCAATGTGAACTGGTCATCGGACGGGAAGATGCGGGCATAGCTATTTGCGCCCTCGGTTTTTGCCGCCGACTTCGAAGACGAGGCAGTCGTATTAGACTTCTCTTTGCCTGCTGCAGGCTGGCTCTCCTGCGTAGCCGCGGCGTTGTCAGCTTGATCGCCAGCCAGCTTCTCAGCCGCTGTCGCGGCACCAGCCATAGAGGCGTCTACCTGATTCGGCTGCTCCGCTTTGTTCTCAGCCGCCCCTGGATATGACATCAAGGTAAAGCTGGTCAACATGACTAGAAGGGCGACTGCGAATATTCGTTTTACATTGCTGAACGGCTGCTTCACATCGACACCTCCTGATAAATCGTATAGAAAAAGTTCTGCAACTCGGATGACAGCCCCGTCATAATGGAAATAAGGACCCACGTAATAAGCATTGCAAAAGCGGTCAGAGACACGTTCGCAATCGTTTCACCTACACCGTAATTTTGCAGCGATTGAATTTTCCAATAGAAGAGCAATGCGCACCAGACGAACATGCCCATTTCGAAAAAGCTGTAAATTGATTGCTCGCTATGCGTCATCACATTAGACAAGGCTGCGAGCGGCAAGCCCAAGAGCACAATCGGGAACAAGGCGTAAGCGCTGCCGATAAACACATCCTTAAATCGTGCTTCCCCTTGGCGAATACTGCCGATTAAGTAATTGCACACGACCCATGTTAACCACGTAACGGCGGAGATGATGAGAAAAGCAATGCTGCGCTCATTGCTCGGAATCGGCATAAATACAAAGCTTGTAAAATACTCCTTCACCAACAATACAGCCGCAACGAGCACGAGGATGATGCTTGCGCTTAAGTAGCTCCCCTTAAAGCTGTAACGCAAATCGGTAAAGCCGTCGATAGGATGCCGCAGTATCGTAAATGCATGCTTCAATTGCTGCAGCAATGGTTTCCGGAACCAAGAAACACTCTTCTTGTCTTTATTCCGCCTGAACAACGTGAATTTCTTCTTCCGGCTGCCTGCAATGAGCGTCAGCAGGACAATAAGAAAGAACGCGTTAGCCACATAAGTGAAGTTCTGCTGGAACCATTGCAGACGAAGCTGCCAGAACGTATCGGAATACCCATCCGCATCCCCAGCCAGCTTGAACAGATCAAGCGCTTGCTTGTAATCTTCCTGATGATAAGCAGCTTGCGCCAGACCGCGATAAGCTGGAGAATACAGCGCATTCAGCCGCAGCACTTCTTTCCAATGCTGCTCGCTTTCTTCATATCTGCCCTCCTGTGACAATGCTGTCGCCTTCTGCAGCATCATGCCGAATTCAGTAGGCTCCAATACATGGATTAAGTTTTGAGAATCATCCAAAATGAAGAGCGCATTTTTCGAGTTCGTTGCGACAGATACCGGGCTCTGGCTTATGCCAAGCTGCGGTGTGCCGAATGTGACTGGTCCAACCCAGAAAAATAGCATTTCACCGTTCGGCCCGTATTGGGTTACCGAATTGGATATTTTATCAATGGCGACCAAGTTGCCGTTCCGATCGACCGTAATATCGGTTAAGCCCGACTTCTGTTCTTTATCGGTACTCGTCGGCTGACTGCGATTGCGGTTGCGGAATCTCGAGTCAAGCCCGAACTTTTTATCTGTCCATTGATTTTCACCACGGATGTTCAACTTCTTCACTTGCTCTTTCTCCGTAGCGGATACCGTATAGATGAACCCTTGATCATCAATGTGAATGTTGCGAATCGTCGTCGGCAGCGTGCGCACTTGCCGGCTGAGCTGCTCTTCGGTATAGAATGCCTTGCGCACCAGATCCATAAGCGACACTTCCGTTAAGTTCGTACCGTAAAATCCGTAGAAATTGCCCTCTGGATCGAGTTGAATCACCCCTTGATAGCTGCCGTTCGAAATGACGTACATGAAACCTCTGCTGTCCACAACCAGATTGGTAGGTTCATAGTGAAACGTCTCATCGATGAATCTTGATTGCGGCCGTTCAAATTGCTGCAGCAATTTCCCTTCCCGATCCAGTGTGACAATCCGCTTATTGCCTGTATCCGCTATATAGATAGTACCGTCCTTCGTGACAAACACACCTTGCGGCGTCTTTAGACCCTCTGCACGAATGTCCCGGATGAACTTTCCCTTGCTATTCAGATGAACAATTCGGTTATTGTCCGTATCCGCAATATAAATTTCGTCCTTCTCATCGATGAACAGATCCTGCGGTCGCTTGAGCGGAGAATATTCCCGGAGCGCCTCTCCCTTCTCCGTTCTCGTTACATAAATATCGTTACCGACCACTTTAGCCGGATAATAGGCAGCTTGACTCGGAATGGTGCGGTTATATCCGTCTTTGCTAAACGTGACGTAGGGCGGTTCCGCTGCGGCCGTGTCAGGAAATAAGACGGCAGCCATCAGCGTAAGTGCAATTCCAAGTAGAAGCAGCCGTTGTTTCTTCCCTCTCTTGTCCATGTATTAACCTCCGTTATAACCCTACTTGATTCCTGAGTGTGCCATCGTCTGGATAACTTTCCGCTGCGATAGCAGGAAGATGATCAGGTTAGGAATAAACATAATGAGAGATGCCGCAGCCGCAACCCCCTGCCTTGCCACGCTGTTGGCTAGATTGGACGTCAGCGATTCCACGTAGAAAGGCAGCGTTTTCATTGCATCGTTCTGCATGAACAAAGCCGACGTTTCCGAATTGCCCCACGCGGTCTGGAAGGAAAGAATCGTAATCGTCGCCATCGCAGGCGTGACGATAGGAATCATAATCCTCATAAAGATTTGCCATTCCGAAGCGCCGTCCAGCTTAGCCGCCTCCATCAATTCATTCGGTACTTGATCCATGAATTGCTTCAGCAGAAACACCCCGACCGGAAGCGCCAATATCGGCAGCACATGTCCCCAATACGTATTCATGATGCCGAGGTTCTTCACGACAATATATCGCGGTATGCCCATCGTCTCGACCGCAATCATAATCGACAGCAAGATAACGCCGAATATAACTTTGCGTCCTGGAAACGGATGCTTCGACAAAGGATAGGCACATAAAGCGCCGAGGATGACCATGCCGACGGTCGCAAGAACGGTTACGATCACGCTGTTAAGAATGAAGCGCGTTACCGGCAAGAACGTATCCTGTGAGGCATTGAGCAAATCGATAAAGTTTTGCCACGTTCCTTGCTTCACAAAAAATGTCGGTGGAAATAAGAATAATTCATGCAGCGGCTTAAACGCATGGTTAAAAATAAACACAAGTGGAAGGAGCATAAATACCGACAGCAGCGTCAAGAGAATGAGCAGAAATATTTGCGTTGCGTCCATATTGCGAAAATCGCTGCGATACAGTGACCAGGTGTGCGAGAGCGAGCTGCGTATTCGCCGGAACAATGACATCCTACTCATCCTCCTTCGGCCCCAGCAGCATCCATAAGAATCGGCTAAGCAGTATGGTAACAATCAACAGTACAATCGATACGGCACTTGCATATCCGAGCTCCAAGCGAGTAAAGCCGAAATCATCGATGTGGTTCATAAAGAGCTGTCCGGAATAATCCGGTGTCGGGTTCATGCCTGATAACTGCGTCCCGATTCCCCCTGCCTTCAACGTACCGACGATAGCCATGACCGCGGCGAACAACATTTGCGGCTTCATCATTGGAATCGTGATATACCAGATTTCTTGCAGTCTGCTGCGGATGCCATCGATTCGCGCCGCTTCGTACAACTGCTTATCCACATTCAATATTCCGGCCAATATCGCCAGAAATCCAAGTCCCATACTTGACCATATCGAGACGATAATCATAATGATCATCAAATAATCTTTATCTATCGTAAATAGAACCGGCTGATCGATGAAGCCCCATTTCAGTAAGAAGCTGTTAATATATCCGGTACGGTCCCCGGTAAACATAACTTGCCAGACGACAACCATCGCAATGCCCCCGGTTAATGAGGGAGCGTACATTGCCAAGGCGTACCATACACGAATCGTGGATGGCAATTGCGCGATCAGCCACGCGAGCACGAAGGCGAGCACGTAGCCGATCGGGCCGACGAACAAGGCAAACTTGAATGAATTGGGGACGACATGCTTCAAAAAGATAACGTCCTGTGAAAATAGATTTTGATAATTCATCCATCCGGCCCATTTTGGGAACTCAATGGAGTTAAAATAAGTGAAGCTCAAGCCGATGCCCGTGATGACCGGAACAATGACGAACAGAGTAAATACGATAAGAAATGGAGCAACGAACAAATAGGACAACCGAAACTTCCATACTTCTTGCTTCAAATGGCTCAACCTGCACCCGAATTTCTCCGATAAACGTGGGCGGTCTACGGATAGCGGCTGCTGAATGACGGGTGGCGCTTCATTCGACAAGTTGATCGACCCCTTTCCACGGTTCATTAATACGCGGCAGATTCAGCGATCTCAACACTTCACCGTTTGGTCCGACAATTTCAAATTCTTGCTGCTTCCGTGCAAGTTCTCGCTTGATTTCCTTAATTGCTTTTTCCAGCGAGATGCGTGAGTTTTCAGAGTCGACGACCGTGCGGTTCCAAGCGAATCCCAATTCACGATCGGTCATATATCCCCCTGGCACTTGCGGTATTTCTTTCGTCCATTTCCATTGCTCCAAAATAATTTTCAAATCGTCCGGCTTCCACGGCATATTGGCGAACGCCTGCACATTTGACGTGTTCCAGCGGAACGATTCTCCATGGTACTGTTCCAGATTGAGACCGAATTCGGTCTGTGTCTCGGTCGACGTGTACCATTGCAGAAACTCCCACGCTTGCTTCTGCTTCTCCGGGGACGCATTTTTGAACAGCATCGCGTTCGAAGGATTGGAACCGCCCGACCATCTCACGAATGTGCCGTCCGGCTTGCTCGTGCCGGGTACCGGTGCAATCGCCCAATCATTAGCGATTTCCGGAGCTGCTACTAGTAGCTGCATATACATATTGAAATCGGAAATACCGATTGGAATGTCCCCGCGTCTGAATTGGTTGTAGAAGCTTTGCACCACACGTTCAATCCCTTGAACGTTATAGAAGTCGGTCCACATTTTATAAGCTTTGAACGCCTCCGGGGAATCCAGTCCTGTCGACACCCCCGACTGCGAATACATTTCAACGTCATTCTGGAACATAATTGGCGAATAGTCGGCAGAATCCATGTAGAAGTTATATTGGTTCTGAAGTAGTGTCGGAAGAATCTGGTATATATCGTCCCACGTCTTAGGGATGTCTACGCCTAATTGCTGCAAAATATCTTTGCGATAGAACAGCACTTTGAAGCTGACTGTTTCCGGAACACCGTAATAACCGCCGTCATAATATAACGGCTGCAGCATCCCCGGACTATATCGGGAGAAAAATTGCTCTGCTCCGGGCATCTCGCTTAGATTCAAAGCCGCATTCCGAAGCGCCATATCGAATGGCACGTTCGCGGGGACACCCAACGCGACATCAGGCATCATGCCTGAAGCATTGGCCAGCGTCAGCATCTGCGCGTTCTGAATCAAGTTGATATGCACTTTAATGCCTGTCTCCGGTGTAAAGCGGTCATTGACCAGCTGCTGCAGTTCATCAACGTAATCCCGTCCCCACACCATCCACACGTTCAGTACATCATCAGACTTGGCGTCGAATCCCGTGCGATCTTGGAACGAATAGGCGAGTGATTGAAACATGCCGCCCATTTTACTCCAGAAGCCTGCAGTCATGCTCGGAAGATCGGCATCAATTGGTGCGACATAGATCTGATCCAACTGCAAAGGACTGTTCATCAACGTAGCCCGGTTCGATTCGAGCGATTCCTGAACAGCAGCTATCCGATCCTGAGAATACGGAATTTGATTAGGCTTCTTCAAAATGCTCTTAATATCTTCCGCTCCGTTCTTCAGCATTTGCGCCACATCATCGGTACGCGGATTAATTTTCTTCATTTCTGCTTGTAAATAGATGAACTGTTCTCGAATGGATTCCATACGTTCCGTCAGACCTGGAATATCTTTATCCACATTCCACACCCGGTACTTGTCTTCCCGATTGCCGGTCACCATGCGCAACTCAAGCAAAATCGAGCGTAGTTCATGCGAAATATGGTTCATTTGAATGATGATAGGCATGTATGGAGCATAAGTCGCCTCCATCGTCAGCGTGTGCTGCCCTTTCGTCAAGTAAAAGGCATACGGTTCACCTTCACTGTCCTCTATCGTCATCCCTTGCCAATCGGAGTCATAAGGGAATTGCACATGTTCCATTTCACGATACGGAATACTGCCATCAATATAAACCGTGCGGAATATGGACATATTTTTGACGGTATTCTGATTAGCGCGCAGCGCCAGTTTGTATATGCCGTCCTCTGTAATGTCGAGGATCCAGGAGACCGCTTGCCCGCCTTTCATCCATCTCGATCCGCCGAGAGTATTGTAAGTGATCGCATCTAACGATTTGGGGTGTGTAAACGGATCGCGATCATATACATTTTGAATGGAGGTTGAATTTTTCACACTGTATTGCTCGGCTTCGATAGTAAGCGCTGTCCCGTCCCGCTTCGCGGATGCCGGATAGGATTGCTTTACTTCATCATACGAAGCGATAGTGCTAGGGGCTTGCAAAGTAAACTTCTCAAATGCGATCGGCTGCTGCAGTATTTCAAGCCGGATTGTATTTTTCCCTTGCTTTAAATACCATTGAATCGGCGTGGAATAAGCACCATTCGACTCCGTCAATGCCTTCTCTTTCCAGCCCGTAACCTCTTCAACTTGCGGGCGTATCTGGTTGCCTAACGCATCATAGCGGGCTGGCTGGATATCGCGATATTCACGCTCAAACACAATCGAACGCGACTCATTAAATGGATATTCACCGTTAATGCGGGCTGACAACATTACGGACTGTCGGCTGCCGCCGTCTTGTTCCTTTAACGGATAATAATCCGCTTTCATTTCATATAGTCCCGCCCGACTCACTTCCACTTCATATTCGATCCATCCCCGTTGGTTGGACCATATTAGCACATTGTTCTTACCTTCATAGGAGCCTGTCGTTACATCGGCATCATCTGACTTCGCCGTAAATTGCGAGGCTGGAATCACTACTTCACCTGTTCCGGGTTGAATGCCGTCTGCTTGCCACTGCTTGAGCGTTTCTTGATAATAAGGCTCAATTTGACTGTTGTCAGCAGAGGCAAAAATATGAACCGCTCCACGGTTCGCGGATGTAGATGAGCCGGAATCCGCATACACAGACCATTCACTCGAATTAACCGTGAGATACACGATGCCTACGATGATTAGCAAACCGATGACAAATAACCCGTATTTCGCCTGTCGACCCTGTCGACTACTGCGTTGCGTCACGCCTTCATCACCTCTCAATCCGTCAGAAGCATTTCCGTATCCTTATTGAAAAACAATGCCTTTTCCATATTAATCGCAGCCGACACCTGGGATGTGTCTTCGCAATGGAAGCCCTCGCTGGCACGGATGACAAGCGGCCGGTCTTGCTTAATATCAATGTGGTAATAACGATCGGAGCCGACAAATTCGTTAAATTGCAATATGCCCGTCACTATGGAATCCGGTGAGGCTTCCATTCGATGAGGTTCAAAGCTGATATGCTCAGGGCGGATCCCCATCACAACGGTCCGCTCTAGCAATCGGTGTTTTTTGATAGCGCTTGCATGTTGAGGAGCGAGGCGGATCGCGAATCGATTCGTATGAAATTCCAAGTGTCCATCTTGTTCTTGCAGTTTTCCTTGAATGAAATTCATCGGTGGATTGCCGATAAAGTTAGCAACGAACATATTGACAGGCCGATTATAGATAAGTTCCGGCGTATCGACTTGCTGTACGAGACCTCTGTTCATGACGACGACCCGATCACCCATCGTCATCGCCTCAACCTGGTCATGGGTCACATATATAGTGGTCACTTCAATCTTCTTATGCAGGCTAATAATTTCAGAGCGCATCTGCACGCGCAGCTTCGCATCCAAGTTCGACAGCGGTTCGTCCATGAGGAACACTTGCGGTGTCCTGACGATCGCTCGACCGAGCGCCACGCGCTGCCGTTGTCCACCGGATAATTCACGCGGCTTACGCTCCAAAAAGTTCTCAATTTCAAGCACTCGTGCCGCCCGCTTCACCGCCAAATCAATTTCATGCTTCGGCTGTTTCCGCAAGCGCAATCCAAAAGCGATATTTTCATACACGCTCATGTTCGGATACAGTGCGTAGTTCTGGAACACCATCGAGATATCCCTATCCTTCGGAGGTATGTCATTCACTACTGTATCGCCGATATAAATATCGCCTTCTGTCACATCCTCCAACCCTGCCAACATGCGGAGTGTCGTTGATTTTCCGCATCCGGACGGCCCGACCAATACGATAAATTCCGTATCGTCTACAGACAGGTTGAAATCGCTTACAGCAATCTCTTTATATTTGCCATAACGCTTATACACATGATTAAACAAAATATTTGCCATCACGATCCCTCCCGGTAAGAAATATATTACTAAGAAAGCTGTTAATTTGGTGTTAAGAAATATGTAAGCGCTTTCTAAATTGGCGTTGCTTGCTTTACTTTCTTGCTTTTATGCCTCATCGAACCTAGTTCGTTTCTCTCCCCCTCCTGCGAAGGTATTGCTCCAAATAGCCCTTTTGTCCACTATCCCAACTATTCAGAAATAGAGCACATCATGTAGTTATTTCCCCTTTTTAGTAAAAGAACAATCTTTTTACATATTGCAATATCATCATCTGTCGTAGAAATGACGCAGTCCTTGCTCTCAACGCATCATCATCTGTTGCAGAAGTGCGCAATCCTTGTTCGCAGCAATTTCACCATCTGTCATAGCAGTAACGCAATCCTTGCTCTCAACGCATCATC
>NZ_ALKF01000180.1:0-98988 GCF_000283315.1 Paenibacillus sp. OSY-SE
CCGATTCGGCTGGTCCCGACCCTACAGAGGAAATGCGAAAGCAGCTCACTGGCGCCAATCCGGTCGATGTCGTCATTTTAGATAGAGATTCATTTCAGCAATTTGTCCGGGACGGACAGTTCAAGCAATTGGATGCGCTGATCCAAAAGGATGGCTTCGATACGAGCGACATCATTCCTTCCGTTATGGACACCATCAAAATGATGGGAGACGGCAATATTTATGGATTGACGCCGACCTTCACATCAAACGCATTGTATTATAATAAAACGTTGTTCAAGGAAGCCGGAGTCGAGCTGCCAACCGACAACATGACGTGGGATGAAGCGTTCGAGTTGGCCCGCAGAGTCGCCAATGGCGAGGGAAAAGACCGGACATACGGCTTCAGCTTCAATCAGTATCGCGGGGGGAATGCTTTTTATAGCGTTGCCAATTATGCGGCGCCGCTGCAGCTGCGCAAGTATGACGACAAGGCTGAAAAGATGACGATCAATACGCCGCAATGGGAGAAGTTGTACGATACAATTGCGAAGCTGTCCCAAGATAACATAATGCCTGGCCGTAAAGATGAAGACAATGGCGGCAGCTACGGCGAGGGGCGTTACAGTCCACTGGACAACGATCTGTTTCTGTCAGGAAAAGCCGCAATGATACTCAGCTACTACAGCTATACTTCGGATTTGTTTGACGCAAACAAAAATGCAGGGAAAATCAAAAACTTCCAAATGCCAGAATGGGATGTCGTCACCATTCCGCACCATCCGGAAGCGCCTGGAATAAGCAGCGGTATGCGCTTCGACTCCATTATGGCCATCAATACGCAAGCGCAGAATCCGGATGACGCTTGGAAATTCGTACAGTTCATCAACGGCGAGGATTGGGCAAAAATCAGATCCCGCTCCACCTATGAGTTGGTGACTCGCAAATCCTTTATTAAACCGAAAGAAGGAATGAATTATAACATCCAGTCCTTCTATGCTATGAAGCCGGCTCCCAGCAATCCTGTCGAAGACAAACTCAACCGTGAGTATAGAAATATGTGGATGATTGATAACTCAGTCTATGAACTATTCGAAAAAAGGATAGAAGGCAAATTAACGACGGCCGACATGCTGAAGCAATGGGAGACAAAAGGGAACCAATTGCTGCCGATGATTAAAAAGAATGATGATGAGGCAGTAATGAAGGAAGTATATGGAGATTAATTGAATACGAAAAAATGCTTCGCGCCGCATTCCGGTCGGAGCATTTTTTGGGTTGAAATGAAGTCATGAAACGAATCCGTTTGCTTTGACGTATGTAATAGCATATTCTTGAATAAGGTGATTATAGGGGCGTTCTCTTCTATCATGATAAGGATCGGCCACTCACAAGTAACAGTCAAAGGAGTCCACGATTTAGATGCAAATTTCGAAAGATTTTTTCAAAGGCCCGGGAATCAAGCGAATCCTTATCTTACTCTTCTTCATCGCACTGCTATTTGCCTTAAGGAGCATTTTACATCTGATTCTTATCACCTTCATCTTGACTTACCTGGTTGACAGGCTGCATATGTTCATTCACAAGGGCATCAACAAGTATGTCAAAATCAATTATAAGGTTACCGTGCTGTGCTTATATGCGGCCCTGCTCCTGATGATGGCTTGGGGAACCTATAATTATTTACCGAAGATCATTACCCAGATCAATCAGTTGGTTAATGTAGTGGTCCATTTCTATAATGTAACCTATATCAACTATGATAATGATATTATGGAGTACATTATGGATTCGCTGCAGAAGATTGACTTGGCCAGCTATTTGAACAAAGGCTTTGATTTCCTAGTTAAATCGATCACCGATCTGAGCCAATGGGGTACCCGCTTCATCATCGCCTTCATACTTAGCCTGTTCTTCGTACTGGAGAAGAAGAGAGTGAAGGAATTTACGATGAATTTCAAGACGAGCAAAATTGCGCCAATCTATTCGGAGCTCGAATATTTCGGCAACAAGTTCTTGTATTCATTCGGCAAGGTCATTGAAGTGCAGTTCCTGATTGCGCTGATCAACTGCATCTTGAGCACGCTGTTCCTCTGGATGATGGGCTTCCCGCAGTTGTTCGGACTGGCGATTATGATTTTCCTGCTCGGCTTGATTCCGGTAATGGGCGTCATCATTTCCCTCATTCCGCTCTGTGCAATTGCATTTAGCATTGGCGGCGTGGTGAAAGTAGTATACGTCATCGTCATGATCTGTGTTGTACATGCTATCGAGGCTTATATTTTGAATCCGAAGCTGATGTCTTCCAAGATACATCTTCCCATCTTCTATACCTTTGCGATTCTAATCGTCTCCCAGCACTTCTTGGGCGTATGGGGATTGATACTCGGCGTGCCAATCTTCATGTTTTTGCTAGATTTGCTTGAAGTCGATGTGAAGGCAGGGAATAAAATCAAATGAAGAAACTAGCCCTAGGCCGAATGCTTTGTCGGTCAAGGGCTTTATTTATGGCCCGTTAACGTTGGCCCAGTCTCCCCCCTCTAGAGCCTTACAGCGGGATAAGATCGCCGTGACGACGAGCTGCTGAAGTGTAGCGCTCTGATGTCTAGAATTTAGAACACTGCGGGATCTTTTAGAACGCTCCATTGGACAATTGGTTTTCCAACCGGGGTGACTGACATTGAGCCTACATAAATATCCGGCTCGGCGGAATGCAGCGCATAATGCTCCAGCATCTTGGTAACAATGGCCGACATGTGCAATTGCGGAAGCGCTTGCGGATGAATCCAGTGCAATTCTCCTTCTGCAGACGATACGACGTTCGGATGGACAGTAGAGGCAAAATAAACATATTGCTGGCGAATCTCCGTCTCTTTCTGGCGCAGCAAAATATACCGCAGGCGGATGTCACGCAGGTCCTTCGCTTGCAGCCCGGTTTCTTCTTCTATTTCCCTGAGACACGCCTCTAACGGATGATTGAGCTCGGCAGGCTCCAAATGCCCTCCAACCCCACTCCAAAACTCAGATGAGCAAATCCGGCTCTCCGACTTTTTCATTAGTAAAATCTGATCCTGATGAAACAGGAATGCGGTTGCCATTTCCCTAATACGCATTACCTCACCTCCGATATCTATTTCTATGTATGTAAAGTGAATGATTGAACTTCGCAATTGTCACTCCCTCACTACACTCTACCAAAGTGATTATTTGCTGCTTCGCATGTAGAAGCCATATCCCTATATTGTTATTCGCGGCCACAGCGAGAAGAGTCGAACCGGATGAGTATCTCCAACACGATTCATTAACGAAGAATTTAGTTCAATTTATATATTATAGAAACAAGAGCAGAAATCCTTCCATTTTCATGAAACGTATAAAAAGAAAGCAGGCCGCTGCCCACAAACCGCTGTTCATGGGCTCGACCTGCTCTCACTTCCTTAACTGTATCCGCAATTATTCATTGTGCCGCGGCATCCATCCATGCCTCGTACATCATTTCCAGCTTGGCCTGCAGCGCTTCCCGCTCCGCGTGCAGGACGGCAAGCTTCTCCGCGTCAGCGGCGAGCGCAGGCGCCATCATCGCTGCGTCCAAGCTGCGCAGCTCCTGCTCCAGCTCGGCGATGTCCCGTTCCAGCCGTAACGGATCTGCGGCGCGATCGTGCGAACGGCCTCCTGAACGCGCGGATTCATCGGACTGCCCCCGTGCAGCCATTGTTTTTCCAGCGCCCGCTTGGTCCAAGCTCTTCTGCCGATCCGTGCATCCAGAGGGATTGGCGTGTGTCCGCGCGGCATCCACCTGTGATGCCGGCACTTTCCTGGCCGTGCTGGTGCTCCTGGCAGCATCCTCCCGTTCACGGCCTTTCGGAGAAGCGCCTCCTTCCCTGGCGCTGTCAGCCTTCGCCTTGTAATTGTCGAAGTTGCCATGCACCGTAACCAGTTGACCTTCCTCCAACGACCAGATCCTCACGGCCAACCGATTAATGAAGTAGCGGTCGTGCGATACGGCGAGCACCGTGCCAGGGAACTCCTCGAGCGCCTCCTCCAATGCCTCGCGGGAATCGATATCGAGATGATTCGTCGGCTCATCAAGCACGAGCAAATTCGGCTGCCGATGCATGAGCAATGCGAATCGCAGACGGCTCCACTCACCGCCGGATAGCGATCGTATGGACTTGAAGACGTCGGCGCCGCAGAACAGGAAACGCGCAAGACGTCCCCGGGCTTCGCCTTCCTCCATTCCGACTGCTTCGCGGAAGTGTTGCAGCACCGTGGCGTTCTCGTCCTCCGGTGCGGCCTCTTGGGCCAAATAACCGACGTCGACTCGCGAACCGAGCCGGATCTCACCTTCGTCCGGTGCTTCAACCCCTAAAATGCACTTTAAGAGCGTGCTCTTGCCTGATCCGTTCTCACCGATGAGCGCTACCCGCTCCCCATAACGGAGCAGTTCGCGTACACCGCTGAACAGCACTCGTTCTCCGAACGCCTTCCCCACGTCTTCCAACGTCAACACTTGGTTGCCAGAGCGGTCGCCTTGCTGCAGCTCGAGCTCCATGGCCCTGCGTTCCATCATCGGACGCTTCAGCTTCACCATGCGATCAAGCGCCTTCTGCATCGAGGCAGCGCGGCGATGGAAGCCTGGGTTCGGCGGATTCGCCCGGTTGCCCCATTCGATGAGCTGCTTAATCGTCTCCTGCATTTTTTTAATCTTCTTCTGCTGCTCCTGGAAGTTGGCGAACTGCTGCAGCAATCGGGCTTCCTTTTCCTGCTGGAATCCCGTGTAATTCGTATGGTACGTCACGGCCTCGCCGTCCTCGAGCTCAATGATCTTGGTCACGACTCGGTCAAGAAAGTAGCGGTCGTGCGAAATGACGACGACAGTCCCTGTGTAAGCCTGTAAAAAACGTTCCAGCCAGTCGATCGCCTGCATATCAAGATGGTTCGTCGGTTCATCAAGCAGCAGCACGTCTGGCTCTTCTATTAACATGGCGGCCAAGCCAACCTTTGTCTTCTCTCCCCCAGACAAAGACGCGAATAATCGCCCGTACTGCGTGTCCGGAATGCCGAGCCCGCCCGCCACTCTCCCGACATGGGCATCGATGTCATAGCCACCAGCCCGTTCGAACTTCTCTTGCAGATCGCCGTAACGATACAGCAGCCGTTCGAACCCGTCTGCGCCCCCTGCTTGCTCCGGATCAGCCATGATCCGTTCCAGTTCCCGCATCTCAGCCAGCCACTGCCTCGGTTCACAAAAGGCTCTCTCCAGCACATCCCGCACCGTCTCGTCGTCTCCGCTGCGAGGTACTTGATCCAGATAGCCAATCCGTGTACCTTTGCGGATCGAAATCTGCCCGCCATCTGGCTTCTCGCTCCCATTAAGCAATTGAAGCAAAGTCGTCTTGCCCGTACCATTGCGGCCGATAAGGCCCACGCGCTCGTTCTCACCGATGTCGCATGTCACTTCCAACAGGACCGATTCGGCCCCGTATCCTTTTTGCACCTGTTGGCATTGAATCATCATCGTTATCTCCCTCTCTGATGACCCTCCTCCCCGCGCTGTATGCCGGTCCTCGAAAAAAACATAAAAAAGGCCGCGGGGAAATGTCCCCGCAGCCCTCTGGTTGAACCAGATGTTCCGTTAAGGCAGAGGCAGGATGGTCACTTCGCTTAAATGTTGAATTCGATTGGAATTACTGAAAATAGACACACGTATCCCGTTGTTTACGGAATCATGGAAAATTCCGAGCAATTGCGTACGAAGCACATTCAAGCGTTCCGACATGACGTTGCGTTGCATCCTGCCACCCCTCCTCGTTTAACATAATAAGAATTACAATACCATATGATGGATAACGAAAGCAAGTGTCAAGTTTATAATCGAATCAATCTGATTTTTATTATAATAAGGCAATATTGGGCTGACTGTGATTGGCGAGGCGGGAACGCCAATGATTTAGATGTCGGGATAGGCGTCTGTGATATGTATGTTCGTGCTGATGAGTTTCAAGCGGAATGTACATGCAGTGGTGTTCATAAGTGTCGACGTTGCGACGAAATTCGTAGACGATATCTTTCTTCCCGAAGGTGTGTGGTCCCCAAGGTGTCAACGTATGTTGAAGGAACGGGCCTGATTCTGTGTCTATCGGCAGAGATACGCGGTATGAGCCTCCCAAAATAACCCGTCTGGATAAACCTTGAGGCATTTCGTTCCATAGGCTTGTCAAGCTTTGAACTTTAATTCCTGCAAAATATAATCCGTTCCTTCCGATACCAAAGCTGGAGTCGATATCCGCTTGGACCGACCTATTTTCCAACAAAAAAGGCAGTGTGCCGCAAGTTCGCTCCATTTCTGATATGGAATCACAATACTTCCCTACCATTGTAAATGACGGCAGTTGAATCGTTTGCTGAGTCTTCATTCAGAACCCCTCCTTGGGAACTTAGTTTTCATCCCATCTTTGTATGATTATAGTAATAAAGAACTATTTCTTTAGACCCTTTTTCCGTATTATCACACCTCCTTTTTACTATTATCGGAATAAAGTCCTAATATTTTGAGATTATTCCAATATTTAATGTATTTATTCCAAAAAAGGCGCTTCCGCTTTTTTTGCGAAAGACGCCCGACTGTTCATTCCTTTCAATCATGCTATCTAAAGGATGTCTGGTAATTGAATGTGGATGCTCGTTCGTGTCGCATTGGATAAATGGGCATGGTGCACAATCGCTTGCGTCTTGATGTATTCCTTGCCGCTCGTCTCCCCTTCCCGTCCGGCGGATAATGACGCAACAAATTCATCCAAGCAATTCGGCGCGTGCACGCCGCTGAAGTCCTCGATTACGGTCGTGCGCTCGTCTTGCGTCAGCAGAATAATGTCGTCTATAAGCTGCAATGAACCTGATGTACCTTCGATGCGCCAGCTGCCGCTCCACGGCGTCGGCTTGCAGCAGGATGCGACTGTCGCATTGTAGCTGACGCGAATACCGCCCTCCATCTCCAGCAGCGCATGCGCGTTAATCATTTCCTCCGCCGAGCCCCATCCTGCAACCGGATGATAGATTTCTGCGTAAATCCGCGCGCCCTCACGGCCGGTCAAATAACGGACCAAATCGAAATGATGAATTCCGATGTCATCTAGTATCTGTACCGCATATTTACGTTCGACCTGATGTTTGCGGTAAAAATCAATATGCAAAGAAGAGATCTCGCCGATGGCTCCTTCATCCAAAAGCTGCTTGAGCTTGCGCATGAAAGGGAAACAACGGTAATTTTCCGCAATCATAAAAGGAATTTCCTCCTTGACCGCACGCTGTACGATCCGCACTGACTCCGTATAATCGAATGAGATCGGCTTCTCGCACAGCACAGGAAGGCGGCGGTCGAACGCTGCTTGGTTGATAGACGTATGCACGAGCGGCGGCGTCACGTTTACGAGAAAATCTACCTGCTCCCGCTGCAACGCCTCTTCCAATGAAGTGTAGAACGGAATCTCTCGCCCGTCCAATTTTCGTTTCATTGTAATGTCCGTTTCTACAATGGCAGCCAGCATTCCGCGTTCGCTCAGCTTCTTATACCAATGAAATCCGGCGGATCCAAACCCGACTAACAATGCTTTCATCTGTCTCTCCCCTTCGCAATATATGTATTTCCTTTATTCCTCGCCCGCATGGCACCATAATGTGACGATTGGATTTTATCCGCCAGCCTTAATCTTTTCACGCTCCCACCACCTCTATTTGTTCTATCTGCATTATAGAGCAGAGCATATAAGAAGAGACAGGTTATCTATTCAGATTCTGTGGAGACACTTCATCATTCACGAAATATTTGGTTCGTACAGTGGCGTGTTCAGACTGAAGGGGGCGCTCATCCGACCCTTTGCTTCAGTCTCCCCTTCCATCAGTGGTTGGCACGCCTAAGGACAACTCTAGGTTTCTGCCATCAGGATTCGGCATGCCCGAGGACGGCTCTGGGTAACTGCAATCATAATCGGCCGCTTCATGGCATGATGTCTGGCGAAACGGCAATTACCTTACCTTGGACGTTATCCATCCTGATTGTATGGGAGAATGGAGCTAAGGGCCATTATAAGGAGAACTGACAGAATATTTTCGTGTAAAAGGGAAAGGGGGAGCTGATGTTCTGAATGCAGGGGAGAGTGATGCAAAGAATGGATCAGGCAACCCTTATCCGGGAAGGGACAGGTGACGACTGCAAGGCGGGAGAACATAAAAGACGACAAAAGACATGCTTAGAGTTCACCCCTTTGTTAGGGATGCCTTCCGAAGCACGTCTTTTCCTTTTTCACATCTGTATATCTTCTATCTCTAATCATCTACATTACTGTTCTTCTTGTATTCCGATGACACCGGTCGGATCAATGCCTGTTTTTGCGCCAAATACCTCTGCCATCGATTCGAATGGAACGTACAACGCGCCGTCCTTGACCACAGGAGCCGTCTTCAACTCTACGTTCATTTTGCCCACGGCAGCATTCTTTTCGCCTTCCTTCAGCGCAATCCATTTCGCGCCGCGCACGAACTCATATGCGCCCGTGTCTGTGTTCCTCTCGACCGTATAACCAAGCGCCTGCCCGATGGCTTCCACCGGCACCATGACACTGTCCTCTGTCGTATATACCTCATCGGACTTCACACCGATGCCTTCGCCATTGACGACAATGACCCAATGCATGCCACCGAAGGAATCTTGCGGAATTTGTTCCGATTGGCTTTGAATCGTAATATTGCCTTGCTCATCCAAGGTTACGTCCGTTTTCAGCACCTCGGATACGAATTGCAGCGGCACGTACATCATATTGTCCTTCAACACAGGCGCTTTGCCTAGCTGAATCGGCATTTTAGCGAAATTGTACTGGTCCTTGTTCAGCTGCACGCTCGTCCACTGGGTGCCCTTCGTCGCTTCAATCGATTTGTGCTCGGCATTCCATTTCAGGTCGTATCCCAAGCTGTCCATGACCGTTCGCAGCGGAACGAGAAGGTATTGCCCGTCTACATCAATGTTGACTGCAACGCTCTGGCCGTCAATAACCAGGTTTTTACGCTCGGATACTTTATGTAACCACTCCTTGTTGAGGCTCGTCTCGCGGGTGGACCCGATAATCTCTCCGTTATCGTTGCGGACAAACTGCTTTACATATTTATCATAAAAATCACGTTCTTGTTCAACAGGAGAATTTACTGCTCCTTGATCGTTCATTGCCTGAACCGGCGCAGCAAAAGCTTGCGCGCTCATCAAGCCGATGGCTAAGGCTAAAGCAGCGGTTACAGTTTTGTTCAACATTCGTCATCCTCTCTAGAGTGCAAGTCTTGTTGTGACTCCAATTGCGCAATTGGTTGCCAACTGATTCACACTCTCAGACGGAGACGCCGTCTATAATGTTTCACGGAATGATTCATCCATTATGTTCCACCTAGGACGGTAATGGAATGACTGATGCATATTGGAAAGTGCAGATGTAAGATGAATGTCTTGTCACCCCCATGCATGAACCCTTGAACCCACTGGGTAAAAAGTATACCGATTTCAGTTACAAATGATAGTTGCGGCCCGTAAATCGTGTTAGAATGTACGTGTCAGAAACAATGAGAGCCATTTTCATTTAAAGGAGCAGTGTGGATGAATATGGAGCCCAATCTATTCGATCGGCACTTCGACAGCCTGGAGGCCATTGCCGATACGGTTAGTGAGCTGCTGCAATGCCCTGTGACGATTGAGGATGCCAGTCACAATCTCGTCGCATACAGCTCGCATCACGCCGAAACCGATTCGGCACGGATCGCGACGATTATTGGCCGGAGGGTTCCGGAGCAGGTCATCAGCACGCTGTGGCGGGAAGGCATCATGCAGCAGCTCATGACAAGCAGCGAACCCGTCCGTATTGGGGAAATTCTCGAAGTCGGACTCGGCAACCGGATTGCAATCGCCATTCGTCATCACGGCGAGGTTCTGGGCTACATATGGGTGCTAGAGTATAACGAGCCGCTTGGCGATACGGCACTGCTGCAGCTAAAGCAAGCGGCAGGCGCCGCCAAGATGAAGCTTATGCAGCTGCAGACGCAGCGGCGCAGACAGGAGCAGCACAGCCATGACTTCTTCTGGCAGCTGCTGACCGGCCATCATGTCTCGGAGACGGTCATTCGCGAGAAGGCCGCCCAGATTGGCATCATGCTTCCGCCATCCTATCAAATCCTTCTCTTGCAATTTGAAACGGCCATAGATGATAGGCTGTACCGGCAGATTCACTATATGGTTAAAACGGCGCAGCGAATGCGCATCGTACTTCACGTGGCGCATAACGACCGCTTAATCATACTTTCCTCCCCTCTTCAAGGAGGCAACGGCGGCATCCGGCAGTACAGGGAGGAATGCGGCCAGCTCGCCCGTCTGCTCAAGCAGCGCTTCGATGCGGAACCGGTGCTAAGCGGCGCAAGCGCATTCCGCGAGCCGTACGCAGCGGTCGAGGATGCGTACCGCGAGGCGCTTGCGGTGCTGCACTTGAAGCGGCGCTTTCCCGCAGAGCTGCAGAATGCCGGCGAGTATGGCGAGTTGGGCTATTACCGCTACCTGCCGCTGCTCGCGGATGAACGCCGCCGGCACCCCGTCGCGCACCCGGGCCTCAGCAAGCTGCGGCAATATGATCTAGAGCACCAAAGCGGATTGCTGCATACGCTCGAGATGATGTTGAAGCATGACGGCAACGTGAAAAAAGCAGCGGAGGCCTTGCATATTCACGGCAATACGCTCATGTATCGAATGAAGCGCATCGCCGACATCAGCGACATCGATCTGGCTAGCATGGATGAGAAGGTGACCTTGTACCTCGAATATAAGCTGAATCAGCTGGAAGCTTGATCCTGTCATTTGTGATTTTTCACAAGTACAGGGTCTTTTTTTCAGGAATTGGAATAAAGCGGTTTCATTGCGCTAGCTTTATACTTTATATGGATAAAATATCAGTTTCAGGTGTAAGGGGGAGTTGCAATGATTATCGGCGTGCCTAAAGAAATCAAAAACAATGAGAATCGCGTCGCGATGACACCAGCCGGTGTGGCGGCGTTCACGCAAGCGGGCCATCAAGTCATGATGGAGCGCGATGCCGGGCTCGGCAGCGGGTTTGCAGACGAGGATTTCAAGCAGGCCGGGGCAACCGTGTCTGACCGGGCGGCCGACGTCTGGGCGAAGGCCGATATGGTCATGAAAGTGAAGGAGCCGCTCCCTTCGGAATATGGATACTTCCGTGAAGGATTACTGTTATTCACTTATTTGCATTTGGCGGCAGAGCCGGAGCTGGCGCGGGCGCTGATGGATAAAGGCGTGACGGCCATCGCCTACGAAACGGTGCAGGTGAACCGCACGCTTCCGCTCCTGACGCCGATGAGCGAGGTGGCTGGCCGGATGGCGGCCCAGATCGGAGCGCAATTTTTGGAGAAGCCGCATGGCGGCAAGGGCATCCTGCTCGGCGGCGTTCCTGGCGTAAAGCGAGGCAAGGTAACCGTCATCGGCGGCGGTGTCGTCGGAACGAATGCGGCGAAAATCGCGGTCGGTCTCGGAGCGGACGTCACCATCATCGACATGAGCGCCGATCGCTTGCGCCAGCTGGATGACATCTTCGGCTCCACCGTGAACACGCTTATGTCCAACCCGCTCAATATTGCGGAAGCTGTGGCCGAGTCCGATCTCGTCATCGGCGCTGTCCTCATTCCGGGCGCGAAGGCACCCAAGCTGGTGACGGAAGCGATGATCCGATCAATGCGGACAGGCTCAGTTGTCGTCGATGTCGCGATCGATCAGGGCGGCATCATCGCCACGGCGGATCGCATCACGACGCACGACAAGCCGACGTACGTGAAGCATGGCGTCGTCCACTATGCGGTGGCGAACATGCCTGGCGCCGTTCCGCGCACGTCCACGATGGCGCTCACGAACGCGACCGTTCCGTATGCGCTGCAGATCGCGGACAAAGGGCTGGAGCAGGCGCTGCGCGACAGCAAGCCATTGCTGCTCGGCGTCAATGCGGCCGGCGGCTCCATCACGTACTCCGCGGTGGCGCGCGACCTCGGCCTGCCTTATGTACCAGTCGAAGAGGCACTCAAGAAAGCGGCCGTAATTCTGTAATATACAATAAGCCGGCGTCGACGAAGTTCCCGCTTCATCGATACCGGCTTAACTTATGCCTGATAGAACATCTTCCGCACACCCACTGCTCCGAAATTACGGTACATTTTTCACGACCTCGTCAAGCCAGCCCCAAAAGATACACTAGTGCAAATCCAAGACACGAAAGTAAAGCGGAACCGATAAGCCCTGCAGCGAACGATTTCATCCCGAGACGACGGAACGTGACCAGATCCACATTCAAGCCGAGGCCCGCCATCGCCATCGCAATGAGCATGTAAGCAATCGTCACGATGACGCTCGCGATGTCCGCCGACACGATGCCAAGCGAGTTGAACCCGCTCACGAGCAGGAAGCCGAGAATGAACCACGGAATCGGAATCGACTTCCATGAGGTCTTCGAGCTTCCGCCCTGTTCCTTCTGTTCTGCACGGCTTGCCCAAATCCCGATCAGGATCGCGACCGGCACGAGCAGAGTCACCCGCGTCAGCTTAACGATGACTGCCATATCAACCGCATCGTTCCCCCCTGGTGCCGCTGCCGCAATGACGTGTGCGATTTCGTGCAGGGTCGCTCCCGAGAATATGCCATACCCGTTCGGCGAGAATCCGAGCACCGGATACAGGAACGTGTATACTAATGTGAATATCGTTCCGAGGATGGCTACCATGGCCGCCCCGATGGCGGTTTCATCATCCTTCGCCTTAATTTGCGGAGCGATCGCCACCACGGCAGCAGCGCCGCATATCGCCGTGCCGCAAGCCGTAAGGATGCCGAGCCGCTTCTCTACCTTGAACAGCTGCGCAAGTCCGTAGACGACCGACAGCGTAAACGTGATGACGATGACGGCGATAAGGAACACCTTCGGCCCCGCATTGACGATATCCATCAAGTTCAGCCGCATGCCGAGCAAGATAATCCCAAGGCGCAACAGCTTCTTGCTTGAAAAGTTCGTGCCGGTAACCAATTGCTCCGGCAATCCGATCGTCGCCCGCCAAGCGATGCCGATTAAGATCGCGATGACGAGCTGCCCCATAATGCTCAAAAACGGAAATCCCGCCAAATATTTGGCAACCAACGCAATGATGAGCGTCAGACCGATTCCGAGCGCGAAGCCTGAATATTGTTTCTGTCTCTTCGGCTTCGTCGCCGCAAGCACTTCCCCTTGACTCATGTTTACCCCCAACTCCTTGTCTATCACTGGGATACAGCTATGAATTACAGTGTTAAAGTATTTGTAGCATGTCGAATAAGCACCGGTCCACGATTTCTCGTCCTTCCGTGCCATTCATGCCTACCATTGCCACTCAATACCATTAACATCACGTTGCTATATTCCAATGAACCTTGTGTTCATAATTCCACTATATAGAGGATTCCGGGGGAAGGGAAATACCGAAATGCTATCGTAACGATTAGGAATACTTATGCTTGTATGGGCAATATGCACCAAGACCGTGTTATTACGGGATTGTTCCGAACAGCGGGAAGGGATAAAATGGGTGGTGGACGTTCAAGATGATGGAACGTATGGCAAGCGGTACAGCTTGCAGACTGCGGAGGAACAACAAAATGATGGTAGATACATTGAAAGTGTATGTAACGGTATTGGAACAGAGCAATTTCTCGCGCGCGGCCAAAGTGCTCAATCTGTCCCAGCCGGGCGTCAGCCTGCACATTCGCAATTTGGAAAATGAATTCGGCGTCAAGCTCATTCACCGTTCCTCGAAGCACGTCAAGATGACGGAAGCAGGGGAGATACTATACGAACGCGCCAAGCAAATGCTCTCGCTCTTCGATACAGCCAAAGAAGAGATTCATCTGTTGCGGGATGAAGTGACGGGCTCTCTTAAAATTGGCGCCAGCTATACAATCGGCGAATATATTTTGCCGCGGCTCATTGCGGAATTCGCCCAGCAATATCCGCAAGTGGACGTTCACGCGACGATTGCGAATACGGAGGATATCGCGCAAGCTATCCGGTCCAATGAGCTTGATATCGGGCTTGTGGAGGGCAAGGTGGACTATGCGGACATTCAAGTGAAGCATCCGTTCATGGAGGACGAAATGGTGCTGGTCGTGCCGCCGGATCACTCCTTGTGCTCCACTCGTACGGCCGATGCGGCCATGCTGCAGCATCAAGTGTGGATACTGCGGGAGAACGGCTCTGGCACGAGGTCTTATTGTGATCAGTTCATTAAGGATCTGGGGCTTGCAGTGAAGCGCACCTTCGTCTTTAATAGCAATCAGGGCGTGAAGGAAGCAGTTATGGCTGGTCTCGGCGCCGCGCTTCTGTCCCGATGGGTCATCCGCAAAGAGCTGGAAGCGGGCGAATTGTGCAGCATCCAAGTGAAGGGCGCGCGCATTACGCGGCAGTTTTTTATTTTGCAGGATACGAAAACCTCTTCCACCATGGCGATGAAAATGTTCGTCCAGAAGCTAAGACAGCTCAACATCTAAGAACGCATCAAGTAAGCAAATAGAAGAAGCCGACCGGAGTTACCCGATCGGCTTTGTTGCTATTGCGGCAGCGAGGGATAGTTCATTCAGGTGTTTTTGCGCAGTGGCGCTTAATCAGCAGCGGCGGCGCCGCTGGACCGGGAGGCTAGCTCGTCGATGCATGCTAGCAGCTCATCCATCTGGCAGATGGCATAAGCGGGCCGATATGCCTCGGGCTGCAACGAAGTGTGCAGCTCCGGGTCTTCCTTGCGCATCTGCTCCTCGCAACGCTGCAGGAACGGCGCCTGTGTCGTCCGTTCTGCCGGGGACAGCACTTCCAATCCGGCAGGTAAATCCCGAGCAACCAGCACGGATGGAATGCCGGATTGGTTCGCCATATGTATATCGTGATCGAGACGGTCTCCGACATGGGCCACGATTATCCCGTCTTGCTGCAGCTCCCGCAATATGCCGGCGTCGGGCTTCCCGCACTCCATTCGCTCTGGGGTGACGATATCATCGAACAAGCTTCCGATGCCAAGCTCCTCCATTACGGGATATTGGTATTTACGGAATCCGTTCGTCACGGCCGCAAGTGAATAACCTTTCTGCTTCAGCTTCTCCAACGTCGGAAGCACCGTGTCATCCAGCAAATAAATTTTGGGCGCGGCAGCATGCTTCAACAGCAGCTGCTCCACATCGATGGACAGGTTAAGTCCCCACTCCTTCGAGAGCTGACGCACGATATCATCCCAATCGTAGGCCGCAACCATCTCCTGCCGCTTCATCCGGAGCTTATGCTCTTGGAACAACGCCTTCCTAACTTCAATATTTCGGTTCAGTTCACCGCAAATCAGTTGTTCCACCTCGGGAAAAATCCATGCGGAAAACGGATTCTGCATCAACGTTCCATCCAAATCAAACGTAATCCATTTGTTCAATGCTCATCCCTGCCTTTTTAACGAGTTCGGCTGTCTGGCCGTCATCTTGCTGCTGCAGCTGCGTACAGTACAGCGCATAATACTTTCCCTCAAGCGCAAGCAGCTCTTCATATGTCCCTCACTCCACAATGCTCCCGTCCTCCATAACCAAAATGGTATCCGCATGGCGGATAGTAGATAGCCTATGAGCGAAAACTAGTGTCGTCTTGTCCTTCATCAGCCTTGACAGCGCATCCTGCACCAGCCGTTCCGATTCATTATCGAGCGCCGCCGTTGCTTCATCCAGCAGCAGCACAGGGGCATTACGTATAATTGCCCGGGCAATAGAAATGCGCTGGCGCTAGCCGCCCGACAGCTGTGAGCCGCGTTCTCCAATTTCCGTATGGAAGCCGTTCGGCAGCTGCATGATGAAGTCATACGCATTCGCATGCTTAGCGGCGGCGCTCACTTCCTCTTCGGTTGCATCAGACTTACCGTCGGAAATATTGCCCCATATCGTTCCAGTATAAATAACTGCGTCTCCTGCGGCACGAAGCCGTAATAATCCCGCACGCAATGCCAAGAGCCAAGATTCACCGCGATACTTATCATCATCGTTGCAAAGAGTCCGGCGTACAACAGCCTATACTGTCTCATATATCCCCCATAATCTGGATAACGTCTTACCTCGATTCATGTGCAATCCTTCTCTTTATCTATATATAGATGTACTTTGAGATAAGACGGATATTTCCATATTTGCCCTTTACTAATGGAACCAAGCGCCATGAAGCCGAGTGATGCCATCTTCGATCTGCTGATTACTTAAGCCGCCGAACCCGAGCAGTAATGCGGCAGCCTGAACGTCTGCCGGCTCCCCCCAATAATTCGAGGTCGGATACACCTTCACCCCAGCGCGGGCGGCGGCTTCCAGCAACCCGGCTTCCGTCATGCCGTTCTGGATCTGTATAAGCAAATGGAGGCCGGAATCGTGGCCAATGATGCGTACTCGATCGCCCATTGTACGCTTCAAAGCAAGCAATAACACCGCATGCTTCTTCTGATACACTTTGCGTATTTTCCGCAAATGCTTCTCCCAATGTCCTTCTTGCATAAATCGTTCCAACGTCAACTGATGAAGCTTGGATGCGGTCTGCTCATACACGGCAAACTCCACCTTGTACCGTTCCAGCAGCGCCGGCGGCAGCACCATGTAGCTTAATCGAATGGAAGGCAGCAGCGATTTGGAGAATGTGCCCATATATACGACCCTTCCTGTCGAATCCAGACCTTGCAGGGCAGGGATTGGCTTCGTATGATATCTGAATTCGCCGTCGTAGTCGTCCTCTATTATAAGTCCATCCCGCTCCTCCGCCCATTGCAGCAATTGCATTCGCTTCGCAACTGACATGACCATCCCAGAAGGAAATTGATGGGATGGGGTAATGTATACCGCTTCCGCCCCGCTCTCCTTCAGCCGGCGCACATTCATTCCGTCTTGCTCCAGCGGAACGGAGACGATACTCAGCCGATGATTGCGGAAGATCGTCCGCGCTCCATCATAGCCGGGATCCTCTACGGCAATGGTCCGCCGATCGCCACCGATCATCTGACTGAGCAGCATAAGCAACTGCTGGATGCCCGCCCCGATGACAATCTGATCCGCTTGGCATGATACTCCACGCGAATGATGCAAATATTGCGCAATCTGCCGGCGCAGCCCCATCTCTCCTTGGCGTTCTCCGTATTGCAGCGCTTCGACAGGCGTCAGGCGGAATACGTCGTTCGACAGCTTGCGCCACAGAGACAGCGGAAAGCCGTCAAAATCAATGTTGCCATGCCGGAAATCGATATCGACGCCGGGTTCGGCCACAGCTTCAGCAACCGTATCCCTTCCACTGTAGACAAGCCGGTTACTAACTCCAGTTGTCTCGCCCATATCGCTCTCAATCTCGCACACGAACAGGCCGATGCGGGAACGACTGTCTACATAACCTTCCGCATGCAATTGCTGATAAGCGGCTTCTACTGTGTTGCGGCTGAGATGCAAGCTGTCTGCCAATTGCCGTATCGAAGGCAGCCTCGTTCCAGCCGAGATGCCGCCGCTCATAATTTGCCGCTTTATATAATGATAGATTTGCATATATTTCGGTTCGTCTGCCTGTTCGTCAATGTAAGGCGTAATCTCCAGCATTCTTCCCCTCCAATCTGTCCCCATATAAATCCACTAATCTGGCACTTATCAACAGGACAGAGTTTGACTATGATTATACCAGACTTTTCAACTCCGTACCGTGAGAAAGGAACAACTATGGCAAGCATTTGGATTAGTTATGTTTTGCTCGGAATTTCGTTGTCTGCACCCGTCGGCCCCGTCAATGTGGCACAAATCAAGGCCGGACTGAGCAATGGGTTCTGGAACGCATGGTTCGTCGGCATTGGCGCGATGTGCGCTGACCTCGTGTTCATGCTGCTTATCTACTTCGGTGCTGCCGCTTATTTGACGACACCGCTGGCGAAGTTGCTCATTTGGATAATGGGCTTTGCCGTCCTTATGCTGCTCGGATACGAGAGCATCCGCGACGCCCGCAAAGGGATAGATATCAGTAGCAGCGGCTCCCGCAAAGAGCATGTCGGGAAATCCTTCCTGTCCGGCTTTCTCATTGCGATCTCCAATCCGTTGAACATCGTGTTCTGGATAGGAATCTATGGGTCTGTCATTACGAAGACGCTGGAGACGATGGGGAACGGTCAGGCGTTATTGTACAGCGGTGCGATTTTTGCCGGAGTGTGCGTGTGGGACCTCTTAGTATCCACCGTCGTGCATGTGAGCCGCAGGGCGGTCACCCCTCGCTTGATGAAGGGAATCTCCGTCATTGCCGGCGTTTCGCTCATTGGATTCGGTCTATATTTCGGTTACTGCGCTGTCGTACAATTTATATCGTTGGCGCAAATGTAAAGTTACTCAAAGGAACTAAGAAACTTCATGAATTCTAGGAATTATACAAAAGAGAGGGATTTAGCAATGCATTTTATTTTCGATATTGATGGAACCATTTCATTCAAAGGTCAACCCGTGTCTGAGACCATCCTCGACTGTCTTCACGAGCTGCAATCTTCCAGGCATGTCATCGGCTTCGCGTCCGCCAGACCGTGCAGGGACATGCTGCCGGTGCTCGATAGCCGATTCCACCAGAATCTATTGATCGGAGCCAACGGCGCAATGACGCATTTTGGTGGAGAGCCTGTAGCGGTGAACCCGATTCCGGAGGCGCTCGCACGGGAAATTATCGGGATTTTGGATTCGTATCACGCATCATATTTGATCGACGATGAGTGGAATTATGCATATAACTGTGGAGAAGATCATCCGTTTCTGATGAATGTCGATGCCTTGCAGCTTGCCCGCCGCGTAGAATTGACCGATCTGAAGCATGTGGTGAAGCTGCTCGTTCTGTCCTGCGATCATTTTGAGGAGTTGGCCAAGACGATGGAGGGGTTGAACGTGACGATTCACCATCATTCCTCAGAAGGAATACTCGATATTACGAATCAAGGTGTCAACAAAATGGCCGCTATCCGTTCGTATGGCATCGCCCCTAGGCAATTCACTTGCTTCGGCAACGATATGAACGATATCCCGATGTTTCAGGAAGCCGGTACCGCCGTCGCGATCGGGAGCTTCGCAGGGTTGACTCCCTTCGCAACGCATCGCCTCGAGACAGTTGATCAGGATATCGAACATCGCATTGTAGACATGCTGAAGGACTTAGCCTCGAAAAGCGAAGAGATACTGCTATCACGTTAAAATAAAGGAGGAGGTCCGTCCAGCAGACTCGATCGTGTGACGGACCTTTTTTTCTCTGCTTATCGCCCCTCGCCTGCAACTAGCGGGACATGCTGTTCGTGAGTTCCTCTAGGTCGAGCAGCATATCGCCTATCCATGCCTCCGAACCGGAAATGACATGCCGCCCGTAATCAAGAATCCACCGTATCGTATGAATGAACCAGCACACGCCTCCCACGCGAACGAGCCAGTCCAATGTCAGCTCGGCATTTCCATAGAGGCCGCTCGCTTCCGCATAGGCTTGCAGCATTTGCTCTCTTGATGCGCCGTATGCCGCGGCTTCTTGACTCAAGCCGTACAAATCGCCCAAATGAGGACTCAGATAAGAGTTTGTCCAGTCAATGACCCTCACCCCTTGCCCTTCTTCCTGCACGATGATGTTCTTCGGAAAATAGTCGTTATGCACGATCGTGACCGGATACTCCGAGTACAGTCGTTCCAAATGCTCGGGGAACAAGAGGACAAGTCGTTCCAGCACCTGTCGCTGCGAGCCAGCGAAAAATGGGTGGCTTGTCACATAGGCAAGATCGTCCAGAAACATATCTTCCCCTTTATAATGTCGGTGAAAAGCTTCTTCCGCCAACGCCCCATCCTTCATAAATGAGGTTGCGGTGCGATGAATGACAGCCAACTGGCGAGCCGCTTGTAGAAAAGCGTCTGCCGAAGGCTTGGATTCCAGCGTATCCGTGCCAACGTCCTCCATCATCATGTAACAGCCGGTCTCATCTTCGAACGCCGCATAAATGCAAGGCCGCTCGATGTGAAGCGGAGCCAGCACGTCGTTATACAAGTCAGGTTCTCCCTTCATTTTGCCGCCAGACCACTTCGCGATGACTGTTGCTCCAGATAACAACGTCACGCGGTACACCCCGGATAAAGACCATTGCCGCAGCGACTCCCAATGCTTCGATTGTTCCACAAGCGGAAAGTGCCCTGCTCTTTCAAGCCATCTGTCGGGAATATGCAATGTCAATCCAATCACTCCTTCCTTTCGGTAGTTTGATTATGAAAGAAAGGAGCATAAAAATATAGACTTATATTTTTATTTTTGATAGACTGTTGATAGAGTTCTAGATATGGAATTGAGCAGCAGCCGACTACGGCTGCTTTTTTGTTAGATGTCACCTTGAGCAACAATGTATGCGCGGCAGCGCCAGCACATCTCCCGGCACGTAAAAAGACACATTCTCCCAAAAGGACGAATGTGTCTCGTGGTGCCTCTCTTATTAAGCCGTTCTCTGCAGACTGGCTCGGAAGGGATCTTATAAAGAATTCTCCGGTTGTTCCTGAGTACGGTTATTCATCAAATAATAGATGATTTCCGCTTCTCGGGCTTCGTTCCACTGCTTCACCATCTTATTCACCAAGAATAGATCCACGATAACCCAGACGGTCAATGCAAGAAAAGAAACGAGCGTCAACGCCAAAAATACATTTGACACCGGATCGTCCATTTCCCCGCCAGCCGTCATGACGCCAAACAAAGCATAAAATACGATCAGCGCAACAAAGAGCGCCAATTGAACGAAAGCGGAGCCGAAGCGGCGCAGATAGAATCGGTGCACCCCAAGATGCCCGCCAATGAGCATCAGGTAGGCGAGCGCCAACGATTTCTCCTGGTGACGCATCTCTGATTGGAGAATAGCCAGCTCCTTCAGACTTAATTGCCGCTTCGCGGAAGCAAAATCATGAAATGCCCCGTTCCTCATTAATAGTTGAACCCTTTGTTATTCAGAATTTGTTGCATAAGCATGCCTTCCGTGTACTGGTTCTTCTCGCGCACCCATGTGTGAAGCAGAAAGGCGTCTACAATCCACCAGATGGAAGTCACAATCAATCCAAAAACCGTTAGCGACAGAATAAGCTGAGCCACGGCTGAGCCCGTCTTCTTCATATAGAAGCGATGTCCGCCGAATAATCCGAGAAAGTACCACAGGATATAAGCCACAAGCATGCTCTTGCCCTGATTTTTCATTTCCGATTCGAGCAGCATAAGCTCTCTCGCATCGAGCTGGTTCTTCATCCCTATCGTGTTGTACAATATGATGCACTCCTTTTACACTATTAGTGAAGTCAGTATAGCAAGCATTGACGCTCCAACACCATGATAATTTTGGAAAAATTCTCATTCATAAAAAAAATAAGGAGCGCCGGTAGCGCACCCTACTTCACATATTATTATAATGTTGGGTTCATAAATATGAACTTTTAGGATGCCATGCAGTCATTTAACTTCTTTTCTTGCCTTGACGAGCATGGATTCACCTTCGAAGCTAACAACACGTTCCTCTTCAACCGCGATGCGAAAATGATGTTGAATCTCTCCCTGTGCGGCAAGCATCGTCTGTTCCAATTCGTCTTTCTCTTGCTGCGGACGTCCCATGCGATCGAACCAGCTGTCGTAGCGGAAACGCTTGGCAAACGTCATCATGAATTCTATCGCCAGACCTTTTTCCTCAAGCGTGCGAAGCCACTCTGTTTTTTTCAATGCGCGGCAATGGCTCGGATCCCGCCGCTTCTCGACCGCATTATAAAATGCGTCATAGGCGTCATTCTCGGGAGATACGTTATCGATAAGCAGAAAGCTGCCGCCAGGCCGAAGCACGCGCCAGGATTCCTGCACGAACGCCAGCACGTCGGGAAAATGGTGCGCCGCAATACGGCAGGTCACCATATCGAAGGCACAGTCAGAAAACGGCAGCCGTTCCGCATCTCCTTGCACGAACTGTACATTGCCATGGCCATTCCCGGCAATGAACCTTCTTGCATGATCGAGCATCGCTGGTGTCAGATCGTACGCTACCACGTTCTCAGCCAGCGGAGCGAGCGCATTCGCGACATGTCCTCCTCCGGTCGCGATGTCCAGCACATCCCGCTTCGTCTCCATCGCCGCCATTTGCAACAGCCACTCCAAGTCCTCGCCTTGAGCATGGCCTTGACTCGTTACATACTTCGCGGCATTTTGACCGAATTGCTGCATGACTTGCTGCTTGATGTCCACCATATTATTATTGCACCTCTCTTGGAAACTGAATTGGTCACCGTTGTTTCACCAGACAAAACTAGGTTTCATTTATCAACTTTGTCATTTTACCAACCATTCCCTGTCCCTGTAAAGAGGCGCTATGGGCATTTTAATTGCCCTTGGAGCCAATGATGTCGTATGCCAGAATAACGTCAATATCTTGGTTGTAGTTCCCGAAGTGCTTGCCGAACAGACTGACGCCTCCAGGATTGACGGAAGTTTCATGCGATGCGATGCGAAAGCCGATATCCTTGCCGAACTGGATGTTTACATCGTCTATCGTCACGTCGGACATTCGTACCCCATCCACATAAGTCCCCCGATCGCTCACCGAAATCGTCTTCAACAATCCGTATTGCGTCCCATTGTTCCACCAACTTGGGGTATATACCCCTTTTCGCTCGCCAAAATCACCCGGACAGGTCCACATGCCGATCGGAATATCATTGATGTAGAAAGAAATGTCCGACGGCCAAGCTTCGTTATATCCAGGCGCTTCGGAACAGAGCTCAAGCGAGATCTCCAAGGAGCGGGCCGCTTGATTGCCGAGCAAAAAATTCGGGAGCCGGTATTCGATATAACCGCTGCCGAACCAGAGGTGGCTGGCGCGGACGTGCGCCGGATCAGCGAAATAGCGCGGATCGTCCATGACGCCAATGATGCGTTCGGATGATGCCAAGCCGCAGGTCGGCCGGACTTCACAAGCGGCATATTGCCCGATCGGAATCGACACGGTATGCGTCAGCGGCCGCGCCCGTTTCGGTCTGAATTCCAGAATGGCTTGTTTCATTTGCAACGAGCAAATTTTTTGCATGCCCCGTTTTCCCGCAACGCTTTCGCACGATACGATGCCCGCTTCGGTCAGCTTCTGAATATGCTTCGTCACGATGGCCGATGAAATGCCGAGCGCTTGTGACATCTCCTTAATATTTAGCGGCTTCTCATTCAACAGCTCAATTATTTTTACCCTTGTCTCTGACGACAGACATTCTAAGAAAGTCATGTTCTGTACAGATACTTCAATTTTCATAAGCAATAACCTCGAATTCATCTATTTTACTGTCATTATATAACCTGCAAGTTAATTAAACCATTAGTATTGACCGTCAGAACTGGCAGCATTATTATAATAACAAATATAGTTCATATATTTATTAATTAATTAACTTTATAGTTAACTTATTGGAGGGAAAAACATGAACACCATTCCTAGACCGGAATATCCGCGGCCGCAAATGGTGCGCGACGAATGGCTCAACTTGAACGGCGAATGGCAATTTGAAATCGATCATGGCCGGAGCGGCAAAGAAAGATCTTTGTACGCACCGGAAGCAGCGTTACAGGACCGCATCATTGTCCCTTTTTGTCCCGAAAGCAAGCTCTCCGGCGTGCATTATACGGATTTCATGGACGCGGTCTGGTACAAACGGGTATTCACTCTGCCAGCGCAGTGGAACGGCCAACGCATATGGCTTCATTTTGGAGCAGTTGATTATGATACAGAGGTATGGATAAATGGAACGTCCGTCGGGACGCATCGCGGAGGATATAGTTCCTTCTCATTCGATATTACACATATGGTTGTACCCGGGGACAATGTGGTGACGGTATGCGCCGGAGACGACGTGCGCTCTCCCCTGCAGCCGCGCGGCAAACAGAGCGAACAATTGCATTCACATGCTTGCGACTACACGCGCACGACCGGCATTTGGCAGACCGTCTGGGTGGAATGCGTGCCGCTAACTTCCATCTCCTCCTTCAAGCTGATTGCCGATCCGGACAATGGATGTGTTCACCTGCAAGCGAATGTGGCCGGAGATACGAATGCATGTGTCCTTGAAGCAGAAGCGTCGCATAGAGGTCGTCCGGTTGGAAGTTCAGCCGCCATCTTGTCCGGCTCATCGCTGCGGCTGACGATTCCGCTTGATGAGGTGTGTCTATGGGAGCCGGGGCATCCGGAGCTATACGATCTGCAGTTAACTATCCGGCGCAACGATGCGGCCATCGATTCAGTCCAATCCTACTTCGGGCTGCGCTCTGTCAAGCTGGACGGCATGGCGTTCCGGTTGAACGGCAAGTCGGTGTTCCAGCGGCTAGTGCTCGATCAAGGTTTTTATCCTGACGGGATATATACCGCTCCGACTGATGATGATCTGCGTCGGGATATTGAGATTTCAATGAATCTCGGTTTCAACGGAGCACGTCTGCACGAGAAAGTATTCGAGCCGCGCTTCCTGTATTGGGCTGACAGGCTCGGATATCTGGTCTGGGGGGAGTATGCCAACTGGGGACTGGACATTACGAGCGCCGCAGGCTTGGAACGGTTTCTTCCCGAATGGCTAGAGACCATCAACCGGGATTTCAACCATCCTTCGATTATTGGCTGGTGTCCGTTTAATGAGACGTGGGATGCCGACGGGAAGAAACAGAATGACGAGATTTTGCGCATCGTCCATTCCGTGACCAAGTTGGTGGATCCGACACGTCCTGTCATCGATACGAGCGGCAATTATCATGTAGTCACTGACATTTTTGACGTCCATGATTATGATCAGAATCCAGATACATTCCGAGAAAAGTATGAACCAATGAAGCACGGCGGACCAGCGTTCGTCACTTTTCCAGAGCGTCAAGCCTATGAAGGCCAACCGTATTTCGTAAGCGAATACGGTGGTATCTGGTGGAATCCGGGGCAAACCGATGGGCATGGCTGGGGCTACGGCGACCGCCCGACAAGCGAACCCGAATTCATCGAGCGATACGGGAAATTGACGAGTACGCTGCTCGATCATCCGATGATGTGTGGCTTCTGTTACACGCAGCTTTATGATATCGAACAGGAAGTAAACGGGCTGTGCACGTACGACCGCAAGCCTAAATTCGATCCTGGCCTCATTCGGCGCATCAACACCCGGAAAGCCGCCATTGAGGACTGACAGCGCAAAGAGAGCGCGCAACCTGTTCATCGGCTGCACGCTCTCTCTTTTATACCCGTCACGCTTCTGCCGCCGGTCGCCCCGCTATGGACGAAAAGCCGCTGTCTTCTTTGGCACGCTCCGCCCTGCGCAAATATTTTTGCCCCTTCCAACGATACAAGGCAAGAAATCCGCGCACATACTCATCAGCAATCATGCAGATATATATGCCTGCCAGTCCCCATCCCCATCCGATGCCTATCACATAGGACAGCGCCGTAGCGATGAGCCACATCGAGAAGAGCGACGCAAGCATCGTGAACCGGGTATCTCCGACCGCATTGAGCGAGTTGTTAATCGCCATGTTCAACATCTTGCCCGGCTGCAGCAATAGATTGAATCCGAGCAGCGAAACACCGAGCGCAATAATGTCCGTGTCGGTCGTAAATAAGCCGAGCAGCCATTTGCCGAAAACGAAGATCATAAACGCATTCACCACTACCAGCGCAAGCCCGACGCCAAGTGCCCGATACGCTACCTTGTATGCATCACGCGTGCGCCCTGCACCGTACAAATGGGCAATCTGAATCTGAACCGCGAGCGCGATGGAATTACCGAGCAAGAAGCAGTACGATTCCAACGTATTCATATACGTCCGTGCTGCCAGCTCCTTCGCTCCCAGCAAAGCGATGAACGTGAAGATGACAAGCTGGGAGAACACCCAGCAGGACATATTAACGCCCAGCGGCCATCCGATGCGAAGAATCTCTTTGAACAGCTTGCTATCGAACGTCAGCAAGTCCCGCGTACGGATGCTTGGCTCGAACGAGCGCACAAACAGATATAATAGCAGCACGGTAGCAAGCAGACGGCTGACGAGCGTCGAGATCGCCACCCCGGTCAAGCCCCATTGCGGAAATCCGAATTCTCCAAAAATGAACCCGTAGTTCATAATTACGTGCACGACATTCATGCCGATCGCCGTATACATCGGACCTTTCGTATTGCCGGTATTGCGGATGACTGTACTGAGGGTGGACATGAGCGCCGTCAGCACCATGCCCCCGCCCACAATCGAAATATATACTTCCGCAAGCGGCAGCAGGTTATCAGGCAGCTGCAGCACGGATGCGATAGCGCGCGGCTGCGCGTACAATAACAGACTGAGCAGAACACCAATAAACGCACTGGCCGTCACCGCCATAATCGCAATCGTGCGAGCATCATTCTCTTGACGGGATCCCAGCTTCTGCGCAATGAGAATGCCAGCCCCGCTGGCTACCGTCATGAACAGCGTCGTCAGCGCCATGAACAATTGGTTGGAAAATCCGACAACCGCCACTGCGTCATCCGAAATGCGGCTGACCATGAGCGTATCCGCCGCTCCGAGCAAAAACTGCAAAAACAATTCTACAAAAATAGGCCATGCCAGCAGACCTAATGAAAACTTATTCCGTTCGTCATTCACAAAACAAACCTCCTGCTTTCCCCTGGTGTCACAACACTGAAATTACGTCTCTAAGCAGATAGAACGATATTATTATAGATGGTATACTTGATGCGATGTATCAGGAATCCAACCTAAACAGCCTGCACTTTTTGCAATCGAAAACCGATGTTGTAATAATCTACGCCTTGATTTCCGCAGACAGGTAAAACTACTGAGCAGACCAAATACTCGTCCGCTCGCTGGCGGCGGCAAATCACTTCTGCTGGGCGAGCCGGAACTACTCTTCGTATCGATCCAGTTAGCTGTCAATTATGCTTCCTGCTTCGTGCATCGCTCTGCGTAGCTTCAATTGTAGGCAGTAGTGTATCCACTTGATTTTTCATATACGTTTACTTCGACAGAACCCTCACCGCTTCCTGCTCCAGATGCCGATAGAGGTGACTTTTTCAGGAGTTAGCAGCAATAAGAATAGTCAGGATCGTGTTAGACTTTTTCATGGAGTCGCCACCTTTCGGTTAAGTTTGTAGGGGTACAAACATTTTGCCGGGTTAGAGATTCTTTTCCTACCATTTAGTGGTTATTCAACAAACGTGCTGTTGTAAAATAGGAATAACAAAAAAGCAAAGTAGAAAACTGTGACCAGGTATTATCATTCTGGCTGTAGCTTCTAATTTGCTTGAATATATCTGAATAATTGGGTAGAGTTGAAAGCGTTTTTTATCGAAATCTCATTAAAGAGTCCAGGAAGGAGATCATTTATTTATTTTGCTCTTGTTTCAATTTTCTTTAGAGTGGTAACCAATATGGATTCATCTGTAATTTCTTCCTCTATCTGAAATATGATGCGAAGGTTTGGATCAATCCATATTTTCACTTTATTATCCATAGTAGTTAATGCGATCGAATTAATTTTTCCTGATATAGAGTTTTTTATGTCTTCATTCCCTTTATTAATGTAACTATTAATTTTCCCGTCCAATGTATTGCAAAAAATATACTTATCATTTAAGTTCTTAATAAGAAATGGAATTTGAAAGTAAGACCCTGAACTTAACATATAATTATCAGGATAAGCAATTTGTACGTTGGAAGTATTATTTTTACCATCTAGAGTATGTTCAGTAGATTTTGTGTCAATAACAATTGAATTATCTGAAATTCTTGTACTAACTTCTCTTTCATACCGTTCTTTGTTATCTATATATTCTGTTTCAGATAAATCCACTAATGAATATTCAGAGTTTAACTTATATTTTTTTATGTTAAGTAAGTCTTTTCCCAACCCCACTAAAAATTCCTTTTTCAAAAATCTTTTCTCATCGAGTATATAGTAATCACCTTCCTGATGTATTGATATTTCTTGGGTCCCAATTAATTCAGAAGTTGGTTTATTCCTAATCTCGTAATACAAAATTGATGAATCAATTTTATCAGTTAAAATTATCTTTTCTGAGTTATCATTGGCCGTTATGTCTGAATTATCCTTGGTTGAATTTTGACAAGCGCTGAGAAGAATGATAACTAATAAAAGAAACATATATTTTATCCATTTCATAATTATGATGCCTCACATTCAACAGATAGTTCAAAGAGGAGGGGGTTATCCTACTACACAATCATAATCAATTTTCAAGTTTTTTTGTGTAGAGCCTTAAATCAATACCAGTAGCTGTATGACCAATTCCATTGCCACCAAAATTGTAAACCTGGTTCATCTCCATTTTTAACAAACCAAGCTGTTGCGCCTTCTTGTGCTACATTTGCAGGGTGAACTACAGGATCCCCAGTCCAAGTCTCACTGAAAGTATTGGTACTTGGTTCCGCTACAAGCAGTCCTTCATCCAATTGAAATGATCCACCAATCGAACCTACACTCACCCCTTCAATCGAGGGGTTGATGGCCCAATTGAAGGCACTTGTTGATTTTTGCTTTGTAGTCCCTTTTGGCGACCAGTCATTTAGGCTGATAGAACCTCCTTCGGAGGAATAGTATGATGTCCACTTCAACTGCGATATTCCTGAAGATTTACTATCTTTCGTAATTCCTGACGCAGTAGAAACTTGTTCTAGAACATACAACTTATGTTTTCCCGCATCCTTTGCTTTGTACAAACGCACGACACCATAAAAATTAGAGTAATCATCTCCTTCTTGTGTTGGGGAGGAATTCAGGAGAGTGTAGTCAGAACTAGCATAAGTAGATGAATTCAAAAAGTAGCTAATGTTATCATTTAAAGAAAGGTTCCCGTACGACTTAATTAAATCTTGATTTTTGACCGGGTCAGTAGTTAAGTAAAACCGTTGGGTCGAATGTTTGCTTTCATTTACATTCGAAGAACTTTGATCAGTAGCGGCAGTACAAACAGAAGTGGCCATCGCTGATAAGAGTAACAACAAAACAAGGAATGTGGACCATTTTTTAAACACTTTTAACGCCTCCTTTAGTATATAAGGATATGCATCTATTATAAGGTTAAGACAATTGGATACATTTGTAAAGTTTTGCGTTGTAAATTTACGATAGGATCTCTGAACTCGATTCTCGAAAGCAACTCCATCTAAAAAGCTCAAATCTTTGGTAAACGGCTTCGCGATGAGCCTGTCGTTAGGAAAGCGATAGTTCCCAGTAGCCGACGCAGCTCGCGTGGTCGTCTTTGGCTGCTGTTCGGCCATTGAAAGGTGCCGCGCTTGCCAGAAAAGCTTGCAGCAATCCAATCAGTTTTTTCGATGCGCTATCGCATCGAGCAAGCCAAAATTCTGCTGCTGCAGACTGATTTGACCGTCTCCCGCATCGCCGAAGACATCGGGTTCCGTCATGCTGCCTACTTCACCTCATGCTTCAGCAAATATGAGGGAATTGCGCCGCGCAGCTACCGCCAGCGCTTTTTCTCCATTTGATAATGGCGAACTGACTTGCTTTCAATGAGGGTACAGTGCGTCGAACTCCTGGCTGCATGCTATAAGACGTGATATATGATCTTGGCCTTCCGTTCCGTTATAATAGATAGTGCAGACCACAGAAACGGCATAGCAGCCTTATTTATTACATAAAGGAGATTCGTTTCTGCAATCGATTCTGCGCAAATTAGTGCAATGGAGGCGAGAGCATGTTAGTCGTTACAAACACAATCAGAATTAAAGCTGGATTCGGGAAGCAGGTGGCGGAACGCTTCGCGAACGCGAAGGGCGTACAGCAAATGCCCGGCTTCGTCCGCATGGAGGCTTGGCTTGGCGAAGGCAAAGAAGGCGAAGAAGAACTGAAAGTGTGCACACTCTGGGAGAATGAAGAAGCATTTCACAATTGGACATCCAGCGAAACGTTCCGCGCTTCGCACCGTGGAGCTGGAGACAGCAAAGAATACATGCTGGGCGCATCGCTGAATAAATATGAGCTGGTCGTCAGTCACAATACACAACAAGGAGCGGTAACGGAATGAACTTAAACAACAAAGTCGCTCTCATCACCGGTGCGGGCAAAGGAATCGGCAGAGCCCTCGCGATCGCCTTGGCGAAGGAAGGAACGCATCTCGGACTTGTCGCCCGGACGACTTCCGATCTGGAAGCTCTAAAATCTTCACTGACGAAGGAGTATGGCGTGAAGGTCAGCATCGCCGCAGCGGATATTTCCGTGCAAGCGGAAGCGGACAAGGCAGTTGCCGCCATCCGAGACGAACTCGGCACAATTGATATTTTGGTAAATAACGCCGGTATCGCCAAGTTCGGCACTGTTCTGGATATGGATCCTGCAGAATGGGAGCGCATCATCCAGGTCAATCTGATGGGCACTTACTACGTAACGCGCGCCGTGCTGCCGACTATGATCGGACAGAACTCCGGCAGCATCATCAATGTAGCCTCCACTGCTGGTGAACGCGGATTTGCGACGGGCTCCGCCTATAATGCCTCCAAGTTTGCCGTCATGGGCCTGACCGAGGCGTTGATGCAGGAAGTGCGCAAGCACAATATCCGTGTCACGGCGTTGACACCGAGCACCGTCAACACAGAGCTTGCCGTAAGCGCCGGCCTCAAGATTGGCGACGAGGACCGGATGATGCAGCCAGAGGATGTCGCCGATCTGGCACTCGCTACCTTGAAGCTGCCTGAGCGCATTTTCATCAAGACGGCGGGCATTTGGACCACGAATCCACAATAACCATTGTCCATTAACATATCGCATGAGAAGACAGGGGAGCTTATATCCCCTGTTTTTCTTTTTTACCGGAACTTTCCGCGTCCGTTATTGAATTTCTTGATTAGAGTTTGATACGCTTCGTTACTTATCTCAAGTTATTGGAGAGGCTGTACTCTCTCCGTTCGTGTATCAAATTGGCTCGGGATGACGACGCAGCTCGCACAAATCATCTGTGGAAACCCTTGTCGGTACTGCTTCAGAGCTTTATGGGGAATGTCCCGGAACAAAACATTCGGAAGCTCCAAATTGCAAATCGTCCGCAACTTATTAACTTCCTTCAACACGCTATCAACTCCGGCACGCACGGGATCTGCTTTTAATTCATTAAATGATAGCTGTCCGTTGTCCTCACTGTTGACTTCGTTATCGTTAGTTTCCAAATAAGCAATATTATCAATCAAAGAATCTAACTTATCTAAGGTTAAATGAAATGTGGTTTGGAAGAAGGTTTCTTCATAGGTGTGAATGGATGACCTAATTAACCGCTCGATTCGATCCGGGGTGGGCGGTACAATTTTTAACTCTCGAAAACAACGGTAAACGTATTCTTCAGATGCTCTATTTCATGATCATTATGAAGGTTAAATTATGCAACTAATTTTGTCGAATTAAGAAAAAAAGATGTAACATTATAATATTTTGGTAAGAATGGTTTTTCATGAGCATGGCCATGAATTCGAAGTTGATTAGGACTAGTCGGTCTGAATTGATTTCTTCTTATGGCTGAGCTATGCTATCGACACAGACGGAATTGCGGCTGCTGGAACATGTTCGGAGTTGCAATTACAAAAAGCCCAGGGATGAATCCCCGGGCTTTCCTTATGACTGCAGCAGTTCCAAATTGAAAAGTGCTTTTCAAAAGCTGTTAGTATTACATATGTAATACTACTAATTTCGATGTAAACAAGAAAGCCCAAGAAGCTCCTTGGGCTTTTTCAATATTAGTTTGGAGAGATCATAGTGCTCCCATTAAAATGTTTTCTATAGTAATCTGTGGTGTTCTTAGAATGAGATTTACTCCAACCAAGATGAACTATTTCCCAAAGATCTAAATTAACCTCAACAGCCTCAGTCGAACCCTTTTGAACTGCAGTCTCTGCATATCCACTATAAGAAATTTGGAGTTTGCCCGAGGCTTGTATAGTTCCTTGAGTGAAATTTTTGATAACAGTAAAACTACCAGAGTATGGAGCAAGGTATCCTGAGCTATCATACACTTGCTTGAATCTCTTTGAAGTGGATTGTCCAAACATAAATTCTTCAATTTGAACAAGGGTTCCAGCCTTTATTTTAACTCCTCCACCAATATCAAATGTTGTTGAATATTCTGCATCATATGTCTGGTAATACTGATCTCCGAGAATTTCAGGAGAAGTTTTTTCAGAATTGAGAAATTCTGATTTAACTTGAGCAATACTTTTTCCGGTGATTTCAGCGTATCGAGCGTAAAATTGATCTCGGCTCAATCTGGTAATCTGTGAATCTTCAACATGAACATTACCAGATTCCATTACCAGTGGTGCATATTTTACTGGAAAAGTTTTTGGAACAGTTACATCTTCGGCTGCGGAAGCAGGAGCAGTACTTAATACAAAAGAGGCACCCAGCAAAGCAGACAAAAACAACATCGAGATTTTCTTGATTTTCTTCAATTGTTGCCCATCCTTTTAATGGTTAATTTTGGATCCTAAAATGAATAGTATTCTACACAGTGCGTCTAAATCCCTTTTTTTGTTTTGTATCCTATATATTTATATGAATATCCAAATTTTGTGTTACAAACGTAATTCAATCGTAATGTAGCAACCATAGTCATTTAATGCAAAGGTAATACAAAAGTAATACACAATACAATGCCGACTATTTAGCCCCCTAATTAGATTGGAGAATAGAATACCAGATAAAGTATACCTTTCACAGGGGGCGATTCATGATGAGACAACGCGGTAAAGCATTCGAAAAAATCAGACATCAGGTTGCAGAAGAAGCGATGAGCGGCATGAAAACCGGATGTCTTGCACGGAATTATGGGATCATCCAGAGACCGTCCGTACATGGGTCAGAGGGTACAAAGAAACGGTGGGAGCTGACAACCTGTCGAGCGTAAGTGACCGTGTTGTAGAAGCCAAGCGCGTAGAAGAGCTGGAAGAAAACTATGCACGCGCAGTCAAAGACTTAGGAGAGAAAGAACTCGAAGTCGCGCTCTTGCGTGAACTGGTAAAAAAAACAACTAATGTTTGTCAAGCTTTTTAACTTTGAAGGCAAGTAATCTTCAGTTATACTGTTTTTAGGCAAAGCAAACAACCTCCACTTTAATGGATTTTTTTGGTTTTTTGTATAATCAGATGTTTAGCTTAGACAATAGGGCTGGCCCTTAACAAGAATGGCATGTATGTGATGAAGTAGCTTGTTGGCGCAAGCGATCACTGCCACCTTGTAGGGCTTGCCTTCCTTCTTTTTCTTTTCGTAAAATTCCTGAATCCTTGTATTATTGCCTCTAAGTCCACATAGTACTGCTAAATACATCGCACGTCTCAGCCGCTTTGAACCACGTTTTGTAATCCGGTTGCTTGACGCTGTAAATTTGCCTGAACTGAACACGCTTGGGTCTAATCCAGCATAAGCAATGAGTTGCTTAGCATGCCGAAATTGCGTGACGTCCCCAAACTCCGCTGCAATAGTGTCAGACAACTTATCCCCTATCCCTGATATTGTCTTTAGCAGCGCAACCTCTGGCAGCACTACGGTTGTCTCCTCGATTTGTTGCTCCAAAACACTCAACTGTTCTTGAAACTGCAACAACAGGACAACCATACTCCTCACAGCGACTACTAGCGTTTTGCTCGGATGCTCAATAGGATTTTGTTTGATCGCATTTGTCAGAAGGTCGATCTTCTTCTGAATCCATGCTTCTCCGTGAGACCTTCCAGGTATTTTTCGGATCGCATCCTCTGGTTGATCTGGTTGATTAAGACATTGTTGCAACACAAACAGTGATGACTTGCTATAAACATCACAAAAGACCTGAGTGAATGTTGGAAACACCTGATCTAGCAATGCTTGGGTATTGAGCTTAGCCTGTACGTAGAGTGACGTAATGAACTCATGTTGACGGGTCAAGTGTTGCAACTCGATCAGCGGTTCATTCTGTTCACGATGTGGCATTACCTCCTCTCGATAGTACATTTCCGCCAAATGCCAGGCATCAGTTGCATCTGTTTTTACCTTTCTGAGTTTTGTGTTTTTGGCGCGTTTTGATTGTAATGGATTAACCATTATATAACGGTGTTCATTCCTGTCTAGGAAAGCTGTTAGCCCTCGGTGATAGTGGCCGGTTGCTTCGAGAATAACAATTGGATCAGCTCCGGCCCGCTCTTTTAGAGTTAGCAATAAGTGATGCAATTGCTCCAAGCCTTCCCGTGTGTGCAAGATAGTTACCAACTTTCCATACGACTCATTACGATGAATAAAGGCTTGTAGCGTACTTATACCTTTTGAAACATCCAAGCCAACGACTGGTTCCATAATGACTCCTTTCTAAACAGATCAATTGTCGTACTCCTGCGATGGTTCTAACCCCATAGCTTCGCTTGTGATACGAGATCTGTGTTTCTACCAGCTCAAACATGGTAATTAGGAACAGGAGGGAGAACAGTTTTCAAATACGGGGTACTTGCCCCTAAATCCCCCTACATTCTCCCGACTACCGCCATCATATAGCATATATAAAAAGAGGTCAGCCAGAAATCTCTGGTTGACCTCATAATACGAAGAACCCTGCCTCGATGAAAAACTAAACGTTGCCCAGACGTTCATCAGGCAGGGGAATCCGGCAGCTACTGTATTACGTATGGCGGGTGTAGCGTCTTCCACATATTATGCTCGTCAGGCAAAGAACCGTAGAGTCTCGAATGCTGCGGATACCCACGTTCGTAGAGGACGCCCCAGACCTGGATACTCCTTGACCCAAGACGGGATGCGTGCCAACGACGAACAAACGAAGGAATGGCTCATGGAACTCATAGCTGGAGAGGAACATATCTACGGGTACTACCTATTGACGCAATGTTTACGCGATCAGCATCAGTTGATCATTAACCACAAAAAGGTATATCGACTGTGTGATGAATTGGATATTCTGCAACCCCAACGACGTAAAATTGTCCATCATCCGAGAAGATTGGCCCGAAATCACAACATTACCGGCCCGAACCAACTGTGGCAACTTGATATTAAATATGGGTGCGTAGCTGGTCGTGACCAATTCTTTTTTGTTGCGGATATGATTGACGTATTCGACCGCAAGATAAGCCGGATATTACAGGGCCACGCGACCTGCTTAGTAAAGTAACGTTTGATACGTTCCAGGAGGCGTTTCAAGCTATAGATGATCATATGGAATTTTATAATAACCGCAAGATGCATAGAAGCTTAAAAAAGCGATCGCCGATCGCCTTTCTAAAGGGTGTTGAGGATGGCACTGTTGATGCTGGTAAATTCGCAGTGGCGGTCTAAGTGTGAGTTTCTTAAATTGAAGCGATTCTTTGAAAAAACAAGCTATTCTACGATCGCAATTGATTATCTGCCCAGTTCTCCATAATTAGGGGGTCGGACCGATTCCCTTGCTTTGAACTCCACATTTGCAGTTCAAACGCCGAAAATGGTGGTATTTTGCAAAACAACTGTACAAAGGCAGTATTCGTCGGATTTTCTCCTGGAAATCGTCCAACAGCCTGTCTCGTCAGAGGCTGAAATCTGTCCTTTTAATTGGAAACCATTTAGATGAAATCCGACGGAACAGTACGTCAGTGATTCCTTCGTTTACGTGTTCAAAATGGAAATGGATATAATACCTCCTTATCCGTTCGGCGCTTCCGATCACTCTCCCCTTCGATCAGTAAACAAAGATTCCCGCCTATCTCAGGCGCTAGGCGGTGTGATCTAAAGGTGATGTTGCTGCATCGTCTAAGAAGCTACGGAGGGATGCCCCTTCTGAACGAGTGGGAGAATGGAGAGAAGTACTTGGCAGCGTATCGTTATTGAATGGAAATGTGATCTTTCTTTCGTTCAATTTATATAGCTCCCCTACTATTTCATAAAAAAAACGCACAATATGAAAATTTATACAGTATCACATATTTACTAACTCGTAACACCATGCTATAGTGTTACAGATTGTGTAATTCGTGATACCACTAACGGCTTGGGAGAGGATGTTGTGCTTCGATTTGTATTGTCACGAATTGGCGAGGCTGCAGTCGTGCTGCTGATCGTCAGCGTAATCGTCTTCATCTTTATCCGCCTGTTGCCCGGCGATCCGGCGATGGCTCTATATGGCGATAACATCCAGAAGATGACACCTGCCGATCAGCTGCGCATCCGCGACAATCTCGGATTGGATGAACCGCTTCACATCCAGTACACCAAATGGCTCGAAGGTGTGATGCACGGCGAACTCGGACGCTCCTATCTGAATGGGGAACCCGTCAGCACCATCATTTATAATGCGGTCGGCCCCACCGTGCAGTTGATGCTGACAGGGACGTTCCTTACCGTGCTCACCTCTCTGCTGCTTGGAACCTACACCGGGCTCAGGCATGCTTCCAAGACTGATGTTGTTGTAACCGTCTTCAGTTACTTATTGATGTCCATGCCCGCATTTTATCAAGCGTTGCTGTTCATGCTCGTGTTCTCTCTGTATTTCGGTTGGTTCCCCATCGCAGGCATGGGAAACCCGCATGGAGGATTCGGCGAGTGGCTCCGCCACATTACGCTTCCCGCACTCGTTCTGTCCTTATCATACATCGGTTATTACATACGCCTTTTACGAAATCATGTCCTTATAACAAAGGAAAAGGACTTCGTGCGTGCGCTCGAAGCCCGTGGCGTTCCTTACCTGCGTATCGTAACCCGTCACATCGCACCTAATTCAGCACTGCCGTTTCTTACGTATATCGGGATGTCATTATCGTTGACAATGGCTGGTTCCGTCGTCATTGAAACGCTGTTTTCTTGGCCTGGTCTTGGCATGCTGTCCTTGAAATCGGCGCTGACGCGAGACTATCCGGTACTCATCGCCGCAATTCTGCTCGGCACGTTCGTTGTCATTATCGGCAGCTTGCTTATCGATCTGTTCTGCGCCTGGTTCAATCCGCGCATCCGGCGGCAGCTTGTAAAGGAAGGAGCAGCTTCATGAAACTGACGAAATGGCTGGCTGTCACCGCCTGCGCCTATCTATGTCTCTTGCTTCTGCTCTCGTTCGCCGCACCGTATGCAACCGGGCACGACCCGGTTGATGTCAATCTGGGATCCATTCTGCAGCCGCCGCGGCCAGAGCATCTGATGGGTACGGACGAGATGGGGCGCGACGTGTTCACTCGCTTGTTGTACGGCGCGAGAGTATCGCTCTCTGTCGGATTCGCCGCTATGCTCGTGTCGCTCGTCGTCGGTGTCGTCTACGGTACCGTAAGCGGATACTGCGGCGGCTGGATCGACCGGATCATGATGCGGCTTCTGGATACGCTGCTCAGCATCCCGAGCTTGCTTATCATGATTGGAGTACAAGCCATCCTCTCCCCCGGTCTGCTCACAGTCGTCCTCGTCATCGGCCTGACGGGCTGGATGTCGCTTGCCCGCCTCATCCGTACCGAAATGTTCGAGCGCAAGGAAGAAGTATTCATTCAAGCATCAATCGTTGTCGGCGCTTCGCCTTATCGGCTGTTCGTCCGCCACTTGGTTCCGCATTCCTTGCCGACGATACTGGTCATGTCGGCGAGCGGCGTCGGCCATGCCATTTTGTCCGAATCGACGCTTAGCTTTCTAGGCCTCGGTATCCCGCCGCATGAAGCTTCGTGGGGGAACATGCTCGTAGGCGCACAAAATCATCTGCTGACAGGCGCCTGGTGGGCAGTCGCCTTCCCCGGAGCGTGCATCGTGTTGACGGTGCTGGCTATTACCTTCCTCGGTGATTGGCTTCAGAACCGCTATGGCAGCCCGCAATTCAATCCGAAGAAATGAAGAGCACGTGTTCAAAAAAGTGCCTTTCAGTATCGAGAAGCACAAGTATTCGTAAGAAAACTGCATCGGAAGCATTCCCGAAGAAGGAGGAAAGGAACATGCCTACCGAGATCGATTTACTGCGTGTGAATGGACTCACGCTTTCCTTTGACGACGGTGCCATGAAGAAGGATGTATTGAAACAGTTGTCCTTCTCACTTCTGCGAGGCAGGGTGACGGCTCTCATCGGCGAAAGCGGTTCGGGGAAAAGCCTGACTGCCCAAGCCCTGTTGGGAATGTTGCCACAGGAAGCGTATGTAAGTTCAGGCACGATCCTGTTCGAAGGGGAGGACATACGAACGTGGTCGGAGCATCTGCTGCAATCGTACCGAGGGGGCCAAGTCGGCATCGTCTTTCAAGATACGTTCGGAACCTTCGATCCGCTGTACAGAGTCGGCAGCCATTTTCAAGAGCTGTATGCCGTACATGCGAAGCTGTCGAAATCCGAAGCGAAGGAACGGGCTCTCCAGCTGCTCGGGGAAATGCAATTTCCCGACCCGGACCGCGTCTATCGGGCCTATCCGCACGAATTGTCCGGCGGGATGCGGCAGCGCATCCAGCTCGGATTGGCGCTCGCTCCTGAGCCGAAGCTTCTTATCGCGGACGAGCCTACGACCGCCTTGGACATGCCCATACAGGCTGACATCCTGCGATTAATTTCGCGCTGGAATCGCCGTACCGGAGCAAGTGTCCTCTTCATTACGCATGATCTGGGCGTCGTCGACGAGATTGCGGATGAGGTTCTCGTCATGCAGCATGGTGAGATCGTCGAGTCCGGATCGAAGCTGGACATCATGACCCGACCTGCTCATTCACATACAAAAGCACTGCTCGCTGACTATGCTTCGTTATCGGCGTCGAATCAAGCAAGCCTGGCTATCGGATCCGGCAGCATCGTTAAAGTGCGGGATGTAAGCAAATCGTATCGTGCCCATCGTGGCTGGAGCAAAGCCAAAAGCCAGATAAACGCCGTGCGAAACGCATCATTCCAGATCGGCGAAGCGGAATTGTTGGGACTCATCGGAGAGAGCGGCAGCGGCAAGAGCACCTTGTCGCGTCTGCTGCTCCAGCTTGATACACCAGACAGCGGATCCATCTGCTGGTGCAGCAAGACAGAGCCGCGGCGTTCCGTACAGTGGGTTCATCAAGACCCGCTTGCCTCCTTCGACCCGCGCTGGACCGTCGCCCAAATCGTCGGAGAAGGATTGGATTATGGTTGCAAGCTCTCGCAAGACGAGACTCGCGCCCGCATCAAGCACGCACTCAACAGCGTCGGACTCGGCGAGGAATTCGCTGGTACATATCCCCGCCAATTGTCTGGCGGCATGCGGCAGAGAGTTGCGCTGGCCCGCGCCTCGATTGTTCAGCCGCGTCTGCTCATTCTTGATGAACCCTTCGCTAGTCTGGATATGACCCAGCAAAGACAGATGCTTGCACTTCTCCGGCACATGAATGAAAGACAAGGAACGGCCATGCTCTTCATCACCCATGATGTCCGTGCCGCTATGCTGCTGTGTCATCGCGTCATGGTTATGCGTCAGGGGGAGATTATCGAGCAGCTTCCAGCGGCTCTGCTTCCGCATTCCGACCATCCTTACACGAAGCGGCTGCTGGCGGCGATTCCTGGCTTTGCCCACAGTTCGAACAAAAAAATTACTAAAGGAGTTATATGCACATGACGAAAACATGCAAATTGCTGCTGGCGTTGTTCTCTATTGCAAGTCTGCTTGCCATGTTAGGCTGTTCTTCAACGCAATCTGGCGATCAGGCAGGATCCGTTCCTGCTGCACAGTCAGCAGCAGCGCCGAAAACGATCGTATTCGGCACGGAAAGCGAAGTTGAGATGATCAATCCGGTATTGAACGGCGATCAGGATGTCGATACGCTCCTATTCCGCGGTCTGACGAAGCCAACCTCCGATAACGAGGTTGCTCCGGACATTGCTAAGGAATGGACGGTCTCTACCGATCAGCGGGAATATACATTTGTGCTGCGGGAAGATGTCGCATGGGAGGACGGGAACCCGCTTACGGCTGAAGATGTCAAGTTCACACTCGACACGCTGCTCAATCCGGCAACAAATTCCCCGATTCAAAGCGACTTTAACGAGATCGACCGGGTCGAGGTGCTTGAGCCGCACAAGGTGAAAATTACGTTGAAGGATCCGTTTCCGCCGCTCTTGAACAAGCTGAAGCTCGGTCTGCTTCCTAAGCATCTATTGGAAGGCAAAGAGATCAACACGGCGGAATTCAACCGCAAGCCTGTCGGGAACGGACCATTCAAATTGAAAGAATGGAAGACGGATCAGTCGATTGTTCTCGTCCGTAATGACAAGTTCCACGGCACGAAGCCGCAGATCGACGAGATGATTATCCGGCCCGTAACGGACCCGAATACACGGCTGATGCAATTGAAGACAGGTGAGATCGACTTAGCCTACATGGAGCTCAACCAAGAAGGCAGCGTGAAGGATACCGATCCGTTCATCGCGCTTCAGATGACAACGGTCGATTACCGCGGCATTCTGTACAATTTCCGCAACCCGTTGTTCCAAGATCCCCAAGTCCGCCTGGCGATGAGCGCTGCCTTGGATCGCGAAGCCTTAGTGCAGGGCGTGCTGTTCGGCAAAGGCCAACCAGCATACGGCCCGCTGCAGAAATCTTGGGCAAATGATCCGGCTCCGGAAGGGGCGGAGCTTCGTCCCGAAGAAGCAAGAGCGTTGCTGGAGAAGGCGGGCTGGAAGCCAGGCGCAGACGGCGTTCTCGTGAAGGACGGCACACGATTCGAGTTCGACTTGGTCTCGCCAGCGACAGATACGGTCCGTGTGGCGTTAGCCAATGCGGTTCGCACCCAGTTGAAGCCGCTCGGCATTTCCGTCAACCCGAAACCGCTGGATTGGAGCGCGATTCAATTCGACAAGATCGACGCGTTCATGATCGCATGGGGCAGTGAATTTGATCCTGACGACCATACGTATCGCGTATTCCACAGCAGCCAGATTGAGACCGGATTGTACAATTACGGCGCATACCGTAATGACAAGGTCGATAAGAGGCTGACCGAAGCGCGGATCGAACCGGAGCGCGACAAACGTAAAGATCTGTATGCCGAATTCCAGCGCGAGCTGCGGAAGGATCCTGCCTTCAATTTCCTTGTCTACGTTGATGCCTTGTATGGCGTCAGCAAAAAAATAAGCGGAGTCGGCAATCGCCCGTTGGGGCACCACGGCGCCGGCGTACTGTGGAACATTGAAGAGTGGACTGTGAAATAATCGGTATCATCGGGGAATTAGCCATCATGCGTATCAGCTTTTAGATACGAACGCCTCTATTTTCATACCTAAATTCCGCTTTTGCCGTATTTATGGTAGAGTTATTATAAAAAGTTGTTTTATGAGGTGCGTCATGAATGATTCCAATTTAAAACGGTTTGGCGTTTCCATGGATGGCAAGCTGCTAGAAAAGTTTGATGAGACAATTAAAGCAAAAGGGTATGAGAATCGATCCGAAGCGGTCCGTGACTTGGTCCGTGACGCCCTGGTCAAGGAATTCCTTGAAGATGACGACAAAGTGGTAGCTGGCAGCATATTGCTGTTCTATAACCACCATCACCGGAATCTCCTTGATGAGTTATCCAATCTTCAGCATGAGATGCATGATCTCATCCTGGCGACGACCCATTTCCACTTGGATCCGAGTAACTGCCTCGAGCTCATCGTTGTCAAAGGGAAAGCCAAGGAACTTAAAGTGCTGAGCGATCAGATCATCAGTTTAAAAGGTGTCAAATACGGAAAATTCACAGTGGCTCCCATTGATGAACCTCATTCATAATAAATATGTATATCCGGCAAGCCCCCTGCTTCAGGCAAGGGGCTTTGTTGTCCTCGCCCCTGGGCCTGTTTTTGAACAATTTTTACACTTTTGCAGATCCGAAATCTGCTTTGTTACTCAACTTGCGTAAAAAATACCTCCCTTGAGCGGACCTGAACCTGTCAGGCACGACAAAGGAGGTATCCCTACCTGCTTTCATTTTTTCCTCATTTTGCTGAAAAAGAATAAGATGAAAACTTCATATGATTGCGTAAAGCGTCCCATATATCAATGGTTTCCGATCCGACGGACCAATAAGCGAATCCGGCTATATTCCTCTGTTCCGCAAGCTCGGATTTCACGGAAAGTGAACGGCTATCCTCTGTCCAGATGCGATGAGGCACGCCCTGTTGCATATAATCTGCTGTATACTGGCCTATGTTGGCATCCCATGCCATCTTGGGTTTGTGCGCACGAAGTATGTTTCCTTGCTCGGCTAGAGTAAGATCCTGCGCTGTTGTGCCGCTCTGCTTCAAAGACCAATCACGCGTATACAGCGGCAAGCCCACGATTAGTTTTTCAGACGGAATCATAGTAATGAGCTTATCGATACCACGCTGCAGCCATGGCAGCGAAGAAACCGAGCCAGCCGCCGGAGCTCCGTCCCAATGCTCGTCATACCCCATAAGCACGATGTAATCGGCATTGGTTCCTAAAGCAGCATAATCAAACGCAGCCGTCCAATCTGTTCCCAAATCCGGGGACACATCGACAGACAATACCGCTTGCAGAAGATGCAGCTCTGCGGCCAGCTTCGACACAAACGCTGTGAACGCCTCCCGATCCTGCGGATAGACGTTCTCGAAATCAAGGTTCAATCCGTCAAGCCCATATTGGCGGACATAAGTCGTCAATTGTCCGATAACGGCATCCCTTTTGTTCGGATCGGTAAGAACGGAATGGGTCAGATCGGCATTGAAGCCATTGCCTACCATAGCCCATATTTTCTTGCCATTCTTCTTCGCCCAATCGATAAGCTCACGATCTGTATGATCCGCTACCGTCTGTGTCTTGTCGAGATAATACCATCTTGGGGATAGCGTGTTGACTGTGGACTTCTCGACACGAGCGATGTATTGCTGTGTTGTCAACTCGTATTGCCAGCCCATCTGGATGCTTTGTGGCGGATTCGCCTTCAACGCTGCCGACCAGCCCGGACGCTCCAGCGCTCTTGCCAAGACGACTGCAGTCTCCTGACGCGTCAACGGATCGTTCGGCCGGAATATCCCGGCATCTCCGTTCATTAGGCCGAGCTGCTGCATCGAGCCGACATAAGGAACGGCCCACGCAGCGATGCGACTCGCATCCTTGAAGGTCGGTTCCACCGGGGATTTGGAACGGGCCTGCTTGAACGCGCGCACGAGGACGGCTGCCGCTTCCTGACGGGTAATAGGCTGCTGCGGCTCAAACGTGCGTGCTCCCGTTCCATCTATGACCTGCAGCAGAAGCGCCGCCTGTACAGCTCCGTAATACCATGCACTCCGAGGAACATCGTCGAATGCGGGAATGTCGCTCGCCACCGGCTTGACGTTCAGCACACGGTTCACCATGGCTGTAAACTCCGCGCGCGATATGGGCTTATCCGGCTCGAAGGTACGTTGGCCCGTTCCGTTTACGATATGTCTTTCATACAAATCTACAATCTGTTTCTGTCCATAACTGTTGCCAATATCGTCGAACGGCAACGGTGTACGGCCCGACTCTCCCCACACCAGACTGGCAGTGAAGAAAAGAGCCGTTGATGCAAGCAGAATTAGTATTTTGCGAAAATAATTCAATGAATTGGCCTCACTTTACTAGAAATGATAGATATAATCATCCTAGCAAATAAAAGGAAGCCCGTTTACTATAAAATATTGGAAGTTGTTTTTTACCTCTATAATGTTAACAGTTGATGGCGAAGCAGAGACATTTGCTGATCCATCTGGAAAGAGGATTTGGCCAAGTCGACCAACTGCTTTCTTGCATCCTCCGGCACGTCTCCCCCTTCATATTTATAATTCAGTTTATGTTCCGTCGCGGCCCAGAAATCCATGGATGAGGTTCGTAGTTGTATTTCAGCAGGGACCCACAAGTTGCCGCTCGACAGAATCACCTTCGTCTGTACGACCATATGCAAGCTCTTATAGCCGCTTGGCTTCGGGTGTTCGATGTAGTCCTTCACTTGCAGCACCCGGATATCATCCCGCCGCTCGATATGCTCCTTCATCATGTAAACGTCATCGAGAAACGTCGTCACGATGCGCAAGCCCGCTATGTCTTGTATCTGCTCCTGCACCGCTTCCTGAGTGAAGGGAATGTTTTTTCTTTCCATCTTTTTCAACATGGATAGCGGCTCTTTGATCCGCCCCTTGATATGCTCTATTGGTGAATAGCCGTGTCTTGTTCTCCAATCCAAATCGATGATCTGAAAATCGCTTCTCAGCTCGTTTAACGCCATTTGGTATTGGCGGAAGAAGCCGCCCCAATTTTTCTGCAGCGTCTCGAGCACCTCGACCCGGTTGATCATGTTAATCAATTGATTGGTATGGTCTATCATGTTGCCCCTCCGTCATGTTCCAATGTAAATATTTTCGTTAATTCTAGATTAACCGGATCGAATCGCAATATCAAATAACAGGACAACGCGCCTCGCCTTTATGTGTCTGACATCGGTACAGTCCGTGCATGTGCGCGGAAATCAACACTTGCAAACGAGCACGATGCTTCCAACAGAATGACTTGCTCCAATAGTTCCGTCAAGTCGTGCACCGCCATCGCCCTCGTGTATTCTTCGTCGTCATCGAGCTGACAAGCGACTTCCAACAGACCGGTCTTCAGTTGGCTGTACCGTATCAGGTGATGTATATCCATTTCCCCTTCCCTCCTTTACGTAATTTACGTAATTGTACTGTTTTGTACCTCAAAGTGTGGTATTCTGGAATAGCATATGGATTATATGGTGCTGTGAAAGGAATTTCTGAGGTGTATCCCGCAAACCAAGAATAGCGTTCTTTGCAACTACTATAGCGTAGTGGTATGATGTTTGCAAGCCAAGAATTGCATTTTTACATGTGTTATTTTACTTTTTTTCAAGGAGGTATGTTATGAGTATCGGAGCACTGCTGCGGGAATTGCGCGGCAAGCGGTCGCTTAGGGAAATTGAGCGCGAGTCGGGGGTTAGCCACACTTATTTAAGCAGTCTTGAAAAAGGATATGATCCGCGAACGGGAAAGGAACGGAAGCCTACACCCGACACGTTGAAGAAGCTGGCGCAGGTGTACGACATTTCGTACGAGCAGCTGATGCTCAGCGCCGGATATATGGATATGGACAGGAACGATAACCGTTCGTTGACGGAGATGCTGGAAGACACTCTCGTTGCAGACAACGACTCTGATATGAATTATAGCTCGCACGCCCGGAGAAACCCGCAGCAGCGAACGGTCAAAGAGACGCGGCCATGCTACGAGCTTGCCGACGTTCTGCAAGGAGATGTTCCCGTATATTACCGCGGGCATCTGTTGAATGAAGCGGATTGCCAACGCACGCTCACCATGCTGGATGTGCTCTTTCCGGATTCGAAGCATACGAAGCCAGAAGAGGGCAAGCCGGACGATAAGCAGCTGTGAAGCTGAACGGAACCATTTCGGGTCACGGGCAGACTCTTTTTCCGACGATAATCAAATCACGCTCTATCCCGTCTATCTCAGCGATATTCGGTAAATGAGCCCACCTGTCAAATCCGAAGCGCTCAAACATATACAGACTTGCTTCATTATGTCCAAATATAAATCCGAGCAAGGTTTTGATCTGCAATGAGGGACAGGCCTCAATGCCTTTCTGGAGCATGTATTTGCCGAGCCCTTTCCCTCTATATTGTTCATGAATGTAGATGCTCACTTCTGCTGTCGCGTTATATGCGGGCCTTCCGTAAAAAGATTGAAAGCTGAACCATCCGCAAAGGTTCCCTTGTTGCTCCACGCACCACAGCGGTCTGGAATCAGGCGAATGCTCGTGGAACCATAGTTCTCTGCTCTCCACGGTAACCGGGCTGGTATCTGCGGTTACGATACGGCTTGGCACGGTAGAATTGTATATATCGACAATGGCCGGCAAATCGCTGATTACAGCATTTCGAATCGTAATGTTGTCTATCATTTCGAGCGTCACGTCCTTCAGGCAACAAGATTGGCACAGCGGTGAATCGCCGCCGATTTTAAAATTGTATACCAATCTATGTCCAAAAGGAAATAATTTTATGTGCCTTCCCTATTGGAGAATGCATGCTTACAAAACAAAAACGATGAGCAAAGGGATTAGCTCATCGCTTTCATGTCCATGTTACAAATTGTCCATGCCATTCGCTGCGAGAATGATTCCGGCGATACTATCATTCACTCCAAGGCAGCGCAAGCGGCAGCAGCGCCATGATTACATGGTAGTCGCCAGGAAAGACAGCTTCTGTGCGACCGCAGACGCTCAATCTGCCGTTCTTCGCTGAAAAGCAGCGTATAATGGCGGCGCATCTAGCACAGCGGGGCCATATCTAAATGGGACAGCGCCCCGACAGAGCGGAGCTGCTCGATGCTTATGAATCCGCCTCCTGCTCTGGATGCTGTGTTTGTTGGCGGGTGAGATAGACTTCATAAGCCTGCTCGAATAGCTCCAGCAGTTCAGGCTCCAGTGGATACATCCCGATCTGAGCGGATTGCTCCGGGCACTTCCGGATTTTCCACAGTTTATCGAGGAATTCATCTTCCCCTGAAAATGATTCGTCGGTTTTTTCCAATATACGTCTGACAATCCGCTGTACCTGAGGAGCATCCGGTCCGGCATCCCTATTCTTGCGGAGCTGTGCAATCAGCCCGATCCATTCCAGCGAGTCGGGATCATCTCCGTTCACTTTCGGCAGGCGCGACACGAGCTTCTGCTCGTGCTCCTCGAACAGTAGCTTGCGGTATTTCTTCCGCGTTTCCTGACTGCGGCCTGACAACTGAATCAGCTTCCGAACCGCGGCTCCCTTCGCTTCTCCTTCGAAGGCCATGCTGTGCAGCAGTTCGCGCAAATAATTCTCCATCTGCTTGAGCTTCTCTTGTTCTTCCAATACATAAGCCAGCTGGTTGTTCAGACTGGCGGACCAATCCCGGTCCTGAATGGTGAGCATCTCATCTATCTCCTGCAGCCTGAAGCCCATCTGCTTCAAAAATTGAATATGCTTCAGCCTCATCAAATCATCATGAGAATAAATTCGATGTCCGCCAGGCGTCTTGGCTGAAGGGTTCAGCAACCCGATCTGATCGTAATAGCGCAGCGTGCGGACCGTTATGCCAGTCTGTTTGGTAACGTCTTGAATCGGAATCGTAGCGCAACACCTTCTTTGGTGAATAATGTAATCCCTTAATTTAAGATGACGTGACGTCACTTTCAATCCCTAGTTTTTATTTTTCCCCAGCCCAAGTTCCCTTGTCCGTTTCGCATAATCTCCATCGGCCTCCCGGCTAATCTCTTTATGATACAGGGCCTTATATTGCTTGGAGGACAGCCATACGTGGTATATTATAGCAAAGTATCCCCTTTAAGGCGCCGAGAAGAAAAAAATAATGATCAATAGAGCGTTCATCAACCCATGTAGAATAATAGGCATCCACAAAGTGCCCCTTTTTTCGTAAAATATAGCAAAAAGGCAACCAGTTACAGTGGCATTGAGCATAAGCTCTGGCGCATGGCCAATCCCAAAAATGAGCCCGCTAATCACAACTCCAACAACTACGCCGAAACGAGAGCGAAGATACCTGTAAATAACCCCACGATTTATAATCTCTTCTACGATCGGGGCAATGCAGGACTAAGTCCTAGATGTTCGAACTGATCCCCAACAGCCCCCATTATTGTATCCGTCAGCATTATTCTCCATATAATCAAAATAAGCAGCAAATCGATTACATTCCAGGGCACCTTGTCATGTTTAACTGAGTCATGATGAATCGTAGAATTGTCGCTCAACAAAATTCCCCTTTCATTTCGCCGCATTCGCGTCATCGATATTATTCCTCCTATCAATATGAAAAATCTGGGATGAACATTTGCAATTGTATAAGACGACGTAACGTCACTATCAATGTACAAATTGTGAACAAAGGGACGGAGCGAACGGGTCAGATGAGAAGCTTTCTGAGGGTGCCTGATGGTAGAGAGGGGAAGATCTGCGGCCAAAATACAAAAGCGTGCAGACCCGATATCGGCTGCACGCTTTGTTCATTTATATTTCTTCCAGTCCATTTTACTGTTGTTCAGCAAGTATTCGAAATTGCTATCAAGCCGTTTCTGTTCGGCATGGCGGACTTCCTCCGCCTGCTTCCGCTCGTCTTCCTTGCGCTTTGCTTCTTCCGCCTTCAGCTCAGTCGCCTGTGCCTTCAGCTTGTCCAGGATGTCGGAGCTGAGCAAATCCTTCAACGTGGCTGGTTTGTCTGTTGAAGCCGGTGCAGGTGCAGCGGCTTGTCTCTTTTTTTTCGCCATTGAACTCACCTCGATTTCCCCTCATTATAGCATATTTTGAGCTATGCAGTTCATTTCGGTTTGTTTTTCATACGGCTATAAATGGTGGCGACAATCGGCCCCGATATGTTATGCCATACACTAAAAATAGCGCTCGGAACGGCAGATAGCGGCGAAAAATGAGCGCTGGCAATAGCTGCGCCCAAACCGGAATTCTGCATGCCTACTTCAATGGAGACCGCTTTGCGGCTCGCCATATCGAGTCCAAGCATCTTTCCGAATAAATATCCGAGCAATAGGCCTAGTCCGTTGTGCAGAATAACGACGGCAAAGATGATTAATCCCGTCTCTGCGATCTTTTGCTGGCTGCCCGCTACAACCGCTGCTACAATCGCGACAATGGCAATGGTGGATATCAATGGGAGCGCTTTGACCCCCATTTCAGCCGGCTTGCGCAGAAATGTTTTGAATATGAAGCCCAAAATAATCGGAATAATGACGATTTGCAAAATGGACCATAGCAATGACGTCGCATTAATCGGCACCCATTGACTGGCAAACAAAAGAATGAGACCAGGGGTAACAATGGGAGCTAATAATGTCGTAATGGAAGTGACCGTTACAGAGAGCGGCACGTCACCCTTCGCAAGATATGTCATGACATTGGACGAGGTCCCCCCCGGGCAGCAGCCAACCAAGATAACCCCTACTGCGATCTCAGGCGGCAGCTGCAGGCCTTTCGCCAGAGCAAATGCGAGCAGCGGCATAATGATGAACTGTCCGATGACGCCGATGGCAACATCCTTTGGTCTGCGAAATACCTCTTTGAAATCGGCAGGAGAGACGGTTAAGCCCATACCGAACATAATAATGCCCAGTAACGGGGTTATGTACGTACCCAACCATTTGAATGAATCCGGAAAATAGAAAGCAAGACATGCAAATAATATAACCCAAATCGCAAACGTTTTCCCCACAAACTGACTGACTTTCTCCAATCGTTCCATCTCCTGAATTTTAGTTTTAAACTTTATTATAAGAGATGAAAAAAATAATTTCCAGAAAGAATTGACGTCCTTCCCGATAATAGATAGGCTCTGCTCCTCAACCACTCAACAACTGTCCACTAGATTCCATATAAATGATCGATAGATTCATAACCCAATCATGAACATAGTGGGTCGTTACCCTGTTCCCTTCCCAAACATATACATACATTGATGATAGGAAAAATATACCCAGGCCGACCTAATGACGGCCATTACAACATAAGTTTGGTTCGACCTATTCAGGAAAAGGAGTGTATTTATGACCTTCGACAAATTCAAACCTCTAAATGCACTTCCTGCTTCCATCTTTCCTCCGCAAAGCTGTCCAAACATATTTCCGCCTCCACCTGTTCCACCAAATAATGGGCCGACGGGACCTACTGGGGCGACGGGGGTTACGGGCTCTACCGGCGCGACGGGGGCCACTGGAGATTCAGGGGCTTCGGGCGCGACTGGAGCCACGGGTGCTACTGGAGCCACGGGCGATACGGGTACCACAGGTGCTACTGGCGCTGCAGGAGCGACGGGCGTTACGGGCGTTACGGGCACCACGGGAGATACTGGCGATACGGGTGCCACGGGAGATACTGGGGCTACTGGAGCCACTGGTGCTACTGGCGCTACTGGAGCCACTGGCGATACGGGTGCCACGGGGACCACAGGTGCTACCGGAGCCACGGGGGCCACAGGTGCTACCGGAGCCACGGGGGCCACGGGCGCTACTGGTGCGACGGGCGATACCGGGGCCACTGGTGCTACAGGAGCCACAGGCGATACGGGAGCCACGGGTGCTACCGGAACCACGGGAGCTACGGGTGCCACTGGTGCCACTGGTGCTACAGGCATCACGGGAGCCACTGGCGTTACGGGCGATACGGGCGATACGGGCGATACGGGTGCCACTGGTGCCACTGGTGCTACTGGCTCTACCGGAGCCACTGGTGTTACGGGCACCACTGGCGGTACTGGAGCCACGGGAGCTACGGGCACCACGGGAGATACTGGGGCTACTGGAGCCACGGGCGCTACTGGTGCTACGGGCACCACAGGTGCCACGGGGGCTACAGGAGCCACGGGGGCTACGGGCACCACGGGGGCTACGGGCACTACGGGAGCCACTGGCGATACGGGTGCCACGGGCGTTACGGGCACCACGGGGGCTACGGGCACTACTGGAGCCACGGGCGCTACTGGCGCTACTGGAGTCACGGGCGCAACAGGAGCCACTGGTGCTACGGGTACCACGGGAGCCACTGGCGATACGGGTGCTACCGGAGCCACGGGAGATACTGGCGCTACTTGAGCCATGGGCGCCACTGGTTCTACCGGAACCACGGGAGCCACTGGTTCTACGGGCACCACGGGAGATACTGGGGCTACTGGAGTCACGGGCGCAACAGGAGCCACTGGTGCTACGGGTACCACGGGAGCCACGGGCGCGACTGGAGCTACGGGAGCCACGGGCGATACGGGTGCCACGGGCGTTACGGGCACCACGGGAGACACGGGCGTTACGGGCACCACGGGGGCTACCGGAGCCACTGGCGTTACGGGCACCACGGGTGCCACTGGTGCTACTGGCTCTACCGGAGCCACAGGTGTTACGGGCACCACGGGTGCTACTGGCTCTACCGGAGCCACGGGTGCTACAGGAGCCACTGGCGATACCGGAGCCACGGGCGTTACGGGTGCCACAGGTGCTACCGGAGCCACCGGTACCGGCACCACGGCCACCTCCTCTTTTGCAGCGAACACATCGGGCAGCATCATCGCTGTCCTTCTAGGCGGCACCAACATCCCGCTCCCGAACGCTCAAAATATCGGAGCCGGCATTACCGTCAATGCCGCAAACGACACGTTTACGGTATCTACAGCAGGAAGGTACTATATTACCTATCAAATCAATCTGACCGCTGCATTACTGGTCAGTTCGCGACTGCTTATCAATGGAGCCGCCAATGTAGCTTCAACCATCGTGCCTATATTATCGTTGTCCAGCTTCAACAACGACATCATCGTCACATTAACGGCGGGATCTACTATTACTCTTCAGCTGTTTGGATTGCTGGGAGCTGCTACGCTGATAAACAACAGCGCTGGAGCCGCCTTGACCATTATTCGTTTGAGTTAGTCATGCCTAGCCGTGCAGTTCCTTGTCTGCACGGCTTTTTGTTTTACATACATATCCATTATTGAGGTACATAGTCGAACGAATAGAATATGTATATTTAAGACGTGATGAAGATACGAGACGGAGTGATTGAATGGCAACCATAAGCTTATGCATGATAGTCCGAAATGAAGAGGACACGCTTGAGCGCTGCCTCTCCTCACTTGCCAATTTGGCAGATGAAATCATCATTGTTGACACCGGTTCGACGGATGAGACGAAATCGGTCGCGCAACGATTTACAGATCGAATTTACGATTTTGCATGGATCGAAGATTTTGCGGCGGCCCGCAATTACGCCTTCAGCCTAGCGAGGATGGATTACATTTTATGGCTGGATGCAGATGATATTTTCAGGGAACGGGACCGTCGGAAGCTGTCTGCGTTCAAATGCACGCTTGATCCAACAATTGATTCCGTCACGATGGAATATCATTTGGCTTTTGACGAATTCGGAAATGTGACTGCACGCAACCGGCGCAATCGGCTCGTCAAGAGAGCTAACGAGTTCCGATGGATAGGCAAAGTGCACGAATACCTTGAAGTCTGGGGCAACATCGTAAACAGCGATATCGCCGTTACCCATGCCAGCGTCCAACACGATAGTGATCGGAACATACGAATTTATGAAGCAGCGTTGGCCCGCGGGGAATCGCTGTCACCGCGGGACTTGTACTATTTCGCCAATGAGTTGAAGGATCATGGGAGATACCTAAAGGCCATCGATTATTATGAAAAGTTTCTGGCAACGGGTCAGGGCTGGATCGAGGATGTTCTGTCCTCCTGCGGCAAGATGGCGGACTGCTACCATGCGCTGGACGACACCGAGCGGGAATTGGAATGCACGCTGTGTTCCTTTCGATACGCTGCACCGCGCGCAGAATTTTGCTGTCGACTCGGATATTACTTTTTACAGCGAAATGAGGTAGACTCATCGATTTTTTGGTACAATGTCGCCGCCAATCTGGATCAACCAAAGGAAAATTTGGGCTTTACGAATGTTGCCTGCTCGACATGGCTCCCCCATTTGCAGCTGTGCGTCTGCTATGACCGTAAAGGACAGCACGAGTTGGCCTATGCCCATAACGAAATGGCGCTTCGATATCGACCTCACGATGAGAGAATGCTTCATAACCAACAGTACTTGCAGAACGTTCTCGCGGAAGCAAAGCCCGTATCAATGGAGAGCGTTGCATCTGTAGAGACAAAGTAACTAATAGGCAAGGGCCCGCCCTGTGGTTCCAAAAGGTCAGGTCGCAGCAGCTCCACTGGAAAATATACAGCAACATATGCGGTTTGGCGGCTGAACGACATCTAGACTGTAGTTTGTCCAGTGGATTTGGCTGTTTCTAAGCGATTGCTTCGGAATATGTGGTAACCCCCACCGGCCAAAACAAAAATCCTGATGCCAAGGAGATAGGCTAACTGCCCATTTCCTTAACAACAGGAGTAATGCGGGAGGAACCTTTTCAATCGAATATGTCTCCAAGGCGATCCAGGACGCTTTTCTTTCTTTTCTCCTTATAGTGCGGCGGGTATCCGGCATTCGGGTTATGATGAGGATAATCTGACTTGTGCGGACGTCGGTCACGGTCATCATACCACTCATTGAACACTTTACGTTCTTCCCTTACGTCAGACATAAGCTTCTCCAGCTCGCCTCTATCCAGCCATACTCCCTTGCAATCTGGACATACATCAATCACTACGCCCTCTTTTTCAACTTCACGCATGCGGACATCGTTGCAAATTGGACAATTCATCGAATATCCCTCCATTTATCGTTAAGACTGAAAAAGACCTCTGCCAAGCAATTGGCAAAGGTCTTTTATAATTCACATAAAATCCTTCACCTATTGCTGGCAAAGGTCTTGCTTACAACGAAATACGTTGCCAATAAAGCCGGGGCATGCACCCGAATTGACGACTTTACTGTAGTAGCTACTCCCCTTCTACACAGAAGCGCTATTCAATTATCCACATTATAGAATTGCTTAATCTGAATGTCAATCACAGATATGTAAACTACTTCCGTATTCTCTTAAAATAGGTGATGAGCCATACGATCGAACCGACAACATAGAAAGGGCCTATTACAGTTAATAGCGTTGCAGCGTCAGCCAAGTCATCCCAACCGCCATGGTTCTGCAACATTTGAGCCAAAAAAATAGCGCATGCCACAGCATAAATGACAAATGCGGGCCAATACCGCTTTATGGCCGCTGCTAACGGAAAGAACAACAATACAGTCCAGATGATGATATATGCAACATTCGACATCTTTGCGCCGCCTCTCCTGCATCCCGCCGTAAGCAGATTTTTTACCAGAGTATCAATACGTTACCCCTATGGCACACAGCTTAATCGCAACGAGTGTTGGACGTCACTTCATCGGCGGTAGATCCATGGTACATTGGGTCATATAGAACGCAAAAGGCGGTGAGAATTATGGCTATCATCCGATTGGACATGTTGGGAGAGATGTGTCCTATTCCTGTAGCTAAAAGCCAAATCGCTTTAAAAAACATGACTCCAGCGGACACCCTCATCCTCATTACCGATCATAGCTGTGTGGAAAGCAATATCCGCTCCTCTTTTTCCAAGAAAACGCATACGATTCAATCCGCGGAAGTGATGATCGGCATATGGGAGGTGACCATTAGAAAAAAGGAATGATTCCGTGTCTCTAACAAAATCCTCTTTCCTTAGAAGTAAGAAACCGGATGAATTCTTTCTCTGTCTGATGCAGCTGCTTTTTGGCCAAGTGAATGAGGGAACAGCGCCACTTCAAATCCATTCCTTCGATGCGAATGACTTTGAGCATGTCTGTATACAGTTCTTTTTTAATCGCCATGTAAGGTAAAAAGGCCATGCCCTTCCCTGAGACGACTAATGATTTGATGGATTCCAAGTAATCAAATTCTAATTTGGTCTGCAGTTGGTTCACATCAATCCCGAATGGATGCAGCTCTTGTTGCAATAGCGAACGCGTACGACTGCTCTTCGTCGGCAACACAAAAGGCAGCCTATATAGCTCTTCCGGTTGGATCCATTCCTTATCGACAAAGCTTCGCTTGGCGGACATCACCAGATGAATGTCACTCGTAAATAGCTCGTGGCATACGATCTCTGGATTTTTACTAGTGCCGTTGATGAGTCCAATTTGGATCGTATGATTTTTCAAGCTTTCAATAACTTCACGGGAAGCAACCGTTTTCTGATCGATGCACGTATGCGGGTACTTTTCTTTGAAGCTGTACAAGCTGCACGGTATTAAATATTCTGCCAATGTGGGGCATGTCCCCAGCAAAATCTGGCTATACTTCAACTCGGCATGCTTCTTTAGCTTATTATCCATATCATCGAGCAGTTCCAACACGTTTTTGGCATATTCAAACACGATCTGCCCCTCTTCCGTTGCCGTTACGCCTCGATTCGTTCGATGGAGCAGCGTATACCCTAATTCTCGCTCCAGCGTCTGCAGCTGCATGCTGAGGGCCGGTTGGGACATATGCAATTTTTGCGCAGCTTTGGAAATGCTCTTCATTTGAAGTGTCTCATAATATGCGTACAAGGCTTCCGTATTCATCTGATCACCACCTGCAAATGATGAATGCTCTGAATCATGATGTGCTCCTTAATGGATGAATGCATCCTGCCACGAGCGCTTGCTATAAAGACTTCTTATAGCTAATAAGCGTTTGTTATGACCGCTTACCGAAGTTCTCGCTTATACTCTAATTATAAAACAAACCGGTTTGTTTAGATATGTGAAAACAATCACATCAGAGAAGGAGAGAATCTTGTGGCAAAGATCGCTGCTTCCACAGCAACAGATGCAACGCCATCCGCTAGAACAGGTGCAAGACCGCAAAAGAAACGCAAAAAATCACAAATTCCGTACGCTGCTATCGCGCTTGTCATGATTGTGATCGCTGGCATCCTCTTCGCCAGAAAAAGTGACAACCTGTCGATCTCCTGGATATTTGGCATTGCGTTTGGCTTCGTGTTGCAAAAGACTCGATTCTGCTTTACTGCATCGCTGCGTGATCCAGTCTTGACCGGAAGCACCTCGATTTCAAAAGCGGTCATTATCGCGTTTGCCATCGCTACGGCTGGTTTTGCAGCTATTCAATATAGCGCATCTCTCGCTGACCCAGCCAACATTCCCGGAAATATTCACCCTGCCGGTATTCATATTATGATTGGCGCAACGCTATTCGGCATTGGGATGGTTATCGCTGGCGGATGTGCTTCGGGGACGTTGATGCGTATGGGCGAAGGTTTTACGATGCAATGGATTACCATTATTGGCTTTGTAGCCGGATCTGTATGGGGCATTAAAGACTATACGTTCTGGGACAGCAACTTTTTTCAAAAATCACCAACGATCTGGTTGCCCGATTATTTAGGCTGGGGAGGCGCCGTATTTTTACAGCTTCTGGTGCTTGGTCTGTTATATTGGGTGGCTGACTCGTTCAGCAAGCGCAAGTTAGATTCGTAAAGGTGTTTCCGCGGTTAACATCATTATTTCATTATATAACTACACAAACGGAGGTCATTTATCATGGCAGAAGTAAGATTGGATTGTATGGGAGAAGCTTGTCCGGTTCCTTTGTTAAAAACACAAAAGAAATTGAAAGAATTAAACAAAGGCGATGTCCTTATCGTAGAGATTGATCACAGCTGTGCGATGAAGAACGTTCCCGAATGGGCACGTAAAGAAGGCTACCCTGTTGAGTTGGAAGAAGTAGATGAAGGCGAATGGGAAGTTATCATTGAACTGAACAAGTAAGAGGAGGGCTCTCCCTTGGATAAAATTCAAAACCACCCGGTATATAAAGTCATTTTTAAAAATGCTTGGCCGTATTGGGTTGGCGGTATTTTGCTCGGATTGCTCAATGTTTGCTTGTTTATTGTACAAGGCAAGCCTTGGGGTGTCACAACTACGTTTGTCTATTGGGGGACCTGGATTATGGATGCGGTCGGAATCGACCCGTCCGGCTGGGACTACTTTCAGATTCCAAACAATGCGGCGAATCAGGCCAAAAACTTCCTGACTCACAGCGGGTCTGTCATGAATATCGGCATCATTGTCGGAGCGCTGTTTGCGGCATTGGCGGCTTCCCAATTTAAAATTAAAAAAATCAAGTCTTGGAAACAGGTCGCCTCTGCTCTTGGGGGCGGATTGATTATGGGCTATGGCGCCCGCATCGCATTCGGCTGCAACATTGGCGCTTTTTTCAGCGGGATTGCTTCCCTTTCGCTGCATGGCTGGTTATATGCCGTGTTCATTTTCATCGGCGCCTGGATCGGCAGCAAAATTCTCGTGAAGTTTTTGATGTGATCATATAATGCGGATAAAAGCAGGGATTCCTGCTTTTTATCCATGTAAAGGCGGGCTACACATGGAAAAACGGACAGAAGAGTATGATATCGTCATTATTGGCGGCGGTGCGGGCGGCATGACTGCTGCCATCTACTGCGGCCGCGCACGACTTAAAACATTGCTCATCGAAAAGACGTTGATGGGCGGGCTTGCTACCTATACGAATGAAATTGAGAACTATCCCGGCTTCCCAGACGGCAGCACCGGCATCGATCTCATGAAGCAATTCGAAAAACAAGCGAAAAGATTCGGCGTCAAAATCAAGCTGACCGATGTCAAAGGCATCGTAGATGAAGGAACTGTGAAAATCGTTCAAACCTATCGGACCGACTACAAGGCAAAAGCCGTCATTATTGCTACAGGCGGCAAGCCTCGCCTGACCGGTGCGACAGGAGAGCAGGATTTTCTGTACGATAAAGGCATTTCGTTCTGCGCCACATGCGACGCTGCGCGGTACACCGACCAGCATGTGCTCATTGTCGGCAGTGGCGATGCTGCGATTGAGGAAGGTCTGTTCCTGACAAAGTTCGCTCGCACAGTAACGGTGTCCGTCATCCACGATGAAGGCGTCATGGATGCCAACAAGATTGCCCAGGAGAAAGCGCTGCAAAATCCTAAAATGAATTTTATTTGGAATACGGTAGTGGATCAGTTCGCGGGAAATGATTCACTTGAAAAGGTCATTCTGCGAAATGTCAAAACGAATGAATCCATTCCGGTTGACGTCGATGGCTGCTTCTTGTTCATCGGCTATGTTCCTAATACGGAGCTATTCAAAGAGTTGATCGATTTGACTCCGCAAGGTTACATCCACACCAATGAACAGATGGAAACGAACGTTTCCGGTATTTTTGCCGTAGGCGACGTGCGGAATAAATGGTTAAGACAAGTCGCAACCGCTGTTGGTGACGGAGCTATCGCAGGGGTGGCTGCCGAGCGGTACATTGAAGAGAACGATTATTTTGAAACCGAGATCCTGCAGAAAGAGCTGCCCGCGCTCGTATTTTGCTGGGACCCGCGGGATGCGGCATGCCGCGATTTGTTGCCCGAGCTGGATAAAGTCAAAGCGCAATGGAACAATCAGCTCAAGGTCATCGCCATCGATATTTATAAAGGAGCCACTCTCGCGGAAAGGCTCGGACATAGGGGATCTCCTGCCATTCTGGCTATGCGGGACGGCAAAGTAATTCAGATCTATCAACTTGAAGGCGGAAACGCCGACTTTGAAGCAATCGCCAAGGATTTAGTGAAGTCATAAGGATGTCATGTCAATTGGCACAATCGATCGACCGCTCTCTCTGCAAAGAGGGCGGTTTTCTTGTCCATTAAATTAAAGGTTGAGGACACAAATAAATTAATTTTATTTTGTAATAATTTGGATGGACATCATTTACATTAAGAAATAATATTTAACAATTATTTCATACATATTGGAGTTGGGATTAGTGGTTATTTGGAAAGGGTTTGGCATCCTCAATGTCATTATTGTAGCTGTATGTTTCATGGTGATTAGCTGGATATTGTCCTTATATGGCATGGAATCCATCGATTCGCGCGGGCCGCTGGCTGTAACTTTCATCCTGTCTGGCGTCATCATCTGGTACGCCGGCAAAGCACTCAACACTAGTTCCGGTAAAGTATTAATCGATCCGGAGACGGGCCAGCAATATCAAATGGGGACACAACACAGCTTATTTTTCGTTCCAATGCAATTTTGGGGACCTATCGGCATTGTTATCGGCATCATCTTGCTGATCGCATCACTTGTCATAAGGTAAACCCTTATTACTTTTCATGTTCGTAGCGGGAGAAGGAATATAGTTATCCTTCTCCGCCTCGTTTTAACGCCACATTCAAACATGGCCTTCAAAAAAAAATGTTATCCGTTACCGCACACGAGCCGCCGAATAAACTGTCAACAGGCCCCATTACTGAAATGAAACGGAGGATCACGGTGTGGCAAACCGATTCCATAAAGCGCGGTTCAAAACTATCGTCAGGAACTACGGGCTCCAACTGCACAATGTTAAATCTTACGCTTCCCTGTACAAACCAAACGCGGCTTTCCGGGTGTCTACGGATGAGGGCGATTTTTTAATCAAACCCTTTTACCGAAGAAAGATCGGAAACAAACTAACTACCAAGCAGCAAATCGTCCGGCTCTCTTCGTACATCCAAAAATTAAAGGAACACGGATATCCCCATTTGCCTAATTGGCTGGTCACAAAGTCCGGCGGGTACTGGGTTACCCAGAGCGGAAGACCCTACTATATGATGGAATGGGTTGAGGGCGGCCAGCTGCAAAGCGAGCAAGACTACGAAAACTTGGGAAGCGCCCTGGCAACTCTTCATAACATTTGCAAGGGCTCTCTTCCTCCTATGTCTCGATGTACCCGTAACCAAACCAAGCTATTCAAAATGCAGGATATACTCTTTCGCCGCCGCTTGCCAACCATTCGTAAGAGAAAAGGCGCAGGGAAATGGTTTAATGAACATGGCGGCCATTGCATCAAGCTCGCGAACGAAGCATGGGGTGCCATCGACGCGCCAGAACCGAAACATATTATGGAAGAGGAAATTAACCATCCCGCATTGATTCACGGGGATGTCACGTCCCCTAATGTCATTATTCATTCGAACGGACTATTTCTGATTGACTGGGATCAGTTACGAATCGATTCGACCTACTACGAAATCGTGAAAACCTTGTTGAACACTACTAATTATAATCAGGTACAGATCGATGCTCTACTGCGGGGGTACGAACAATTAAAACCATTGATACCTGCGGAACGTGTGTTAGTCAGCTCTTTGTTCCGTTTGCCGGTCGAAGCATGGATTGCAGCCCGGGGAATTGCATCCGGCAGAGGTTCGCGCGTTTTTCGTCTGTTGGAGCGAACATGGGATGCACGTCTCAGCGCCATCCAGTGGATGGACGAATGGGCCCGGCGTCAGCCAAGTGACATCGCTTTCGTTCCGCACTGACCGCTTGAGGCGGCTTGGGAGTTAGTTGAGGTCTGCTGTGCCGAGTTCGTCTGAAAATTTTATTTTGGGCAGAGCAACGCCCCTGACGGAACCTTCCGTTCAGGGGCTGTATAACGCTCTGTTGGGCAAGAGTATTTTGTGTGACAGAACCGAGCACGTGCAGATATGGTAACAGGCTCTACCAACTATCGGCGCATGTTCGCTCGGCTAGCGTGCGTTCCGTACTGTTCGACGGGCGTCCCTGCGTGTTAATGGTTCGCCCGCGTCAAATGACGCGGAACGTCGCTGTCGCAAGCGATCCGAGCTGTCCATCCGCGCCTATCACCTGTCCAGTGCAGGTGATCGTTCGGCGCGTCTCGTGCGCAATGTCCGCTGTGACGCGAAGATCGCCTGCATGCAACGGTGCGACAAAATGAACGTTCAAGTTCGATGTCACCGTATTCTCGCCGGGACGAGCCAGCATCGTGACGAGTCCCATCGCGTTGTCCAAGAGAGATGACTGCACGCCGCCGTGCACGATGCCGATCGCGTTCAAATGGTGAAGCCCGGCGTCAAGCTTCAGGACAACCCTACCGGGCGCAGCCGACACCACCTCGCAGCCGAGATATTCCCAGAAGGTGCCCCGCGCCTGTTCGAACAGCTTTTTAAACTGTGAGCTCTCTAACGCTAAAGGTGCCGCCGTTTGATTCTTCATACAGGTCTCACCTCCGCTCCATTCCTTCGTTCGTATTCGTTGCATGTGACCCGTAACTCTTATCGCTTCAGCAGCATTTCTTCCTCTTCGAGAAGCTTTCTGCGCAGCACCTTGCCTGCAATCGTCTTCGGCAGTTCGTCGCGGAATTCGTATTGGCGCGGCACTTTAAAGGAAGCGAGACGTTCCCGGCACCAGAGATTGAGCTCTTCCGCAGTCGGCGCGCTTCCCGCACGCGATATGATATATGCCTTCACTGTCTCACCCCGGTACGGATCCGGTACGCCTACGACAACGACCTCCTGCACCTGCGGATGCTCGAACAGCACTTCCTCCACTTCGCGCGGATAAATGTTGAAGCCTCCTGCGATAATCAAATCTTTTTTCCGGTCCATGATGGTGAAAAATCCATCCTCGTCCACCCGCGCCATGTCGCCAGTATAGAGCCATCCGTCTTTAAGCGCCTTCATCGTTTCCTGCGGCCTATTCCAATATCCCTTCATCACTTGGGGACCGCGGACGACAAGCTCGCCGACTTCACCCGGCGGCAGATCCTCTCCGGAGTATGCATCGACCACCTTCGCATCCGTATTCGGGAAAGGAATTCCGATCGAGCCGTTCTTACGCGTGCCCCATAACAGGTTCGCATGCGTAATAGGCGAAGCCTCCGTCAATCCATATCCTTCGATAAGCACGCAGCCCGTCAACGATTCAAACCTTTCCTGCACCTCAAGCGGCAACGAAGCCGCGCCGCTGAGGCACATGCGGATCGAGGACAGATCATATTCATGAATGTCAGGATGGTTGATGAGAGCAATGTACATGGTCGGCGCTCCGGGGAACACGGTCGGACGCTGCTTGTGAATCAGACGCAGCACCTCGCCCGGTTCGAACTTCGGCACCAGCACGTTCATTCCCCTGCAAAGCATGCATAGGTTCATCAGTATCGTCATGCCGAACACATGGAAGAAAGGAAGCGCTCCCAAAAATATTTCTTCACCCCGCTTCACCTTATAGAACCATGTGCCGGCTTGCATCGTATTGGCGACAAGATTGCCATGGGTCAGCATAACCCCTTTCGAGGTACTCGTCGTGCCGCCAGTATACTGCAGCAGAGCCAGGTCGTTCTCCGCGTCGACATCGACGCAGGAGAAGCGAGGCGGAACGCTCTTCAGCAACGCGGTGAAAGCATGGACATCCTGGCCGTAACTCACCTCAGCTGTTTTTCCGCTCCGCTTGGCCTTGATCGGATAGAGCACATTTTTAGGAAACGGCAGGTAGTCCTTGATGGAAGTCACGATGGTGTGGCGCAGCTTCGTGCGAGCCTGAACGGCACGCACGCGCGGAAATAAAGCATCAAGCGTCACGATGGCCACTGCGCCGGAATCGGCCAGCTGCAGCTCGAGTTCACGCTCCTTATACAGCGGATTCGTGAGCACGGCGACACAGCCGGCCATCAGCGTGCCGTAATAGGCAATGACCGTCTGAGGACAGTTGGGCAGCATAATCGCCACCCGTTCCTTCCTCGCGATCCCAAGGCGCGTAAGCGCATTGGCGAAACGGCAGCTCTCCTCGTGCAGCCGCTTGTACCGCAACTGCTTCCCCATGAATTCGAGCGCGGGACGCTGCGGACAATCCCGCGCCGCGTCGATAAGAAATTGGGCGACATTATGCCGCGGGTAGTCATACGTCGGGTAGATTTCCTGCGGGTAATGACGGAGCCATGGTTTCTCCAATGGCATACCAACTCATCCCTTTCTCGCGGAATTGGCGCGTATTACGAGACCGCGTATTTTTCCGCCTGAATGACACGTGCCGCTATTTCGCGTTTCATGCTGACAGAATCGATCGGTGAGCTTTTGGTCAGCTTTTTCAGGATGGACAACTGCGTGCGCAGCATGTCGCCCGATTCCATGGCGGCCAACGTCTCCTTGGCGATTCGTTCGATGTCGGCAAACGCTTCGTGCACATAGACGGTCGTCATCTGTACGGCCAGCTTCGCCTTCGCTTCGCCGCCCTTGGCCATCAGCTTGCGCGTGCGCAGCAGGGCGCTCTCCATGGCATATACCGCAATCATCAGATCAGCGAGGTTGCTGAGTGTCTCCTGATGCTGCTCTAACGCCGTGCCGTACTTCTGCGCCGCCAAGCCGCCGACCATGAGGAACACCTTTTTCGCCATGGACACCAGGTGCCCCTCCTGCTCCAATGCGCCGCCCGCATCTGGCACGGATACGATCGACATCAGATCGGATTGCAGCGCCTGTGCCTTTTGCATGAGCGGAAGTTCGCCCTTGGCCGCTTTTTTGAGCAGAATGCCCGGAATGAGCAACCGGTTGATTTCGTTCGTGCCCTCGAAGATGCGATTGATGCGGGAATCACGGTAGATGCGCTCGATTTTATATTCTTGGGTAAAGCCGTAGCCGCCGTGAATTTGCACGCCTTCGTCGGCAACGAAGTCGAGCGCCTCGGAAGCAAATACTTTGTTGATGGAGCATTCGAGCGCATATTCGGCAATGCCCTTGGCCGACAGCATGCCTGAGTCCGGGTGCTGATGATCGATATCCTTGAGCGCGGCATCAACCAAGCCAGACGTGCGGTACACCATGCATTCCGTCACATAAGTGTGGATATTCATTTCTGCGAGCTTTTTGCCGATGAGCGGGAAAGAGGCTAGCGTCTTGCCGAACTGCGTGCGCGCATTCGCGTATTTCGCGCTCAGCTCGATCGCTTCCTTCGAAGCGCCAAGGCAGCCCGCACCCAATTTGAATCGCCCTATGTTCAAAATGTTAAACGCAATGACGTGGCCGCGGCCGATTTCACCGAGCAGGTTCTCCACCGGCACCTTGACATCCTCAAAAAATAACGGGCAGGTGGAAGATCCTTTAATGCCCATCTTCTTCTCTTCCGGACCGATCGTGAAGCCTTCCATCCCTCTTTCTACAATAAAGGTGGTGAAATCCTTACCGTCCACCTTCGCGTAAACGATGAAAATGTCGGCGAAGCCTGCATTTGTTATGAAAATTTTGGAGCCATTCAACACGTAATGGCTGCCGTCTTCGGACAGCTTTGCCGTCGTCTTCGCTCCGAGCGCATCCGATCCGGATGACGGTTCGGTAAGGCAATAGGCGGCGATTTTCGCTCCTGTCGCCAAGTCGGGCAAATATTTGCTCTTTTGCTCCGGCGTGCCGAAGAATACGATTGGCAGTGTCCCGATACCGACATGTGCGCCAATGGACAGTGCGAATCCGGACGCTTTCGTCAGCGTCTCGCCGATAAGCGTCGAGCTTACCTTATCGAGACCGAGGCCGCCATATTCCTCTGGAACGTCGGCACTGAGCAAGCCGAGTTCCCCGGCTTTGCGCATCAGCTTTACCGTCAGCTCATAGTCCAATTTCTCCAATGCTTCGTCGTTAGGCAACACTTCGCCTTCTACATAATCGCGGGTTGTTTCCACCATCATGCGTTGCTCTTCGCTGAAATCCTCCGGCGTGACGATCGCTTCCGGTTCTACATCCTCAATAACAAAGCTGCCGCCTTTAATCTTCGTTTCCAACATCGCAATCTTCCTTTCCAATGAATTGTTAAGTTAAGCAAATACTTCAAACACGCCGGCGGCTCCCATTCCCCCGCCGATGCACATCGAGACGACACCGTAGCCGCCGCCCCGGCGGCGCAGTTCATGCACGAGCGTCGCCGTCAGCTTCGAACCCGTGCAGCCGAGCGGGTGGCCGAGCGCAATCGCGCCCCCGTTCACATTCACTTTGCTCTCATCCAGCTCCAACTGGCGGATGATGTGAATGCATTGCGAGGCGAACGCTTCATTCACCTCGAACAGGTCCACTTGCTCCTGCGCAATGCCCGCCATACGCAGCGCCTTCGGGATCGCTTCAACAGGGCCTACGCCCATAATGTCCGGCTCGACGCCGGCGATAGCGAAGCTGCGGAATGCGGCCAGCGGTTGCAGGCCGAGCGCTTGCGCCCGTTCAGCGCTCATCAGCACGCAAGCCGCCGCGCCGTCGCTCATCTGCGAGCTGTTCCCCGCCGTAACGCTGCCTCTCGCGGCGAACGCCGGCTTCAGCCGGGCAAGAGCTTCTGGCGTCGTATCCGGCCGGACGCCTTCGTCCATATCGAACGTTATTTCTTTCTCCCATGGACGGCCGTCGGCGCCTACGCCTTTTTGCGACGTATTCACAGGTACGATCTCATCGCGGAATTTCCCTTCCGCGATGGCGGCCGCCGCCTTACGGTGGCTGTCCGCCGCGAAGCGGTCCTGATCCTCGCGGCTGATACCGAACCGTGTCGCTACATTCTCCGCGGTATACCCCATGCCCATATACACCTCCGGCATCTCGGATATAAGCTTCGGATGCGGCGACAGCTTGAATCCGGTCATTGGAACCGCGCTCATGCTCTCTATGCCGCCGGCCACGATCGTCTCGGCGGAGCCGGCCCTGATTCGTTCCGCAGCGAACGCTATCGACTGTAGGCCTGACGAACAGAAACGGTTAATCGTCACCGCAGGCACAGTCTCCGGATAACCGGCATACAGCGACACGATGCGCGCCATGTTCAACCCCTGTTCGCCTTCCGGCATCGCGCAGCCAATAATGACATCCTCGATCTCCGACTTGCTCAAGCCCGGTGCCCGCCGAACCGCCTCATCCAACACGATGCGGCCCAGATCCTCGGCGCGCGTGTGCGCGAGGATTCCCTTCTTTGCCTTGCCAACTGGCGTACGCGCCATAGATACAATGACTGCCTCTTTCATTGCAATCTCACCTCATTCATAATTAATTGCGCAGCGGCTTGCCTTTGGCCAGCATGTGCTGCATGCGCGCCTGCGTCTTCGGTTCGCCGCACAGGCTCAAAAATGCTTCCCGCTCCAAATCGAGCATATACTGCTCAGTCACAAGGCTGTTCGCCGGCACATTGCCGCCTGCGAGCACATGCGCAAGCTTGTTCGCGATAAGCCGGTCATGATCCGAAATGTACCCGCCGAGATGCATCGTATAGGCTCCCAGCTCAAGCACCGCCCTGCCCGGCTCTCCGATGACGCGGATGCGCTCCTCTTCCTGCGGCTCGTATCCCGCGCTATCCATTGCCAGCACGGCCATCTTTGCTTCATGTATGCGGCGGTCCTCATTAATGACGACGGAATCGCGCGGTCCCATGTACCCTAGCCGCTTCGTGTCATAGCCGCTCGTCGACACCTTCGCCATTGCGACCGTCTCGAAATACCCGCTCACGAACGGCTGCAAATCAGCGTCCGTATGGCCCGCCATCCGGCTTGAGCGCAAGGCCAATTCCTTGCAGCCTCCGCCTCCCGGAATTAGGCCGACACCCGTCTCCACCAGTCCGAAATACGTTTCCGCCGAGAAAATGATCTTGTCGGCAGGCAAGCATGCTTCCACCCCGCCGCCCAGCGTCATCTGATGCGGCGCTGCGACGACCGGTTTTTCCAGCCTCTTGAGCGTCAGCATGGTGTTCTGGAACTGGCGGATAATGAGGTCGATCTCATCCCATTCCTCTTCCTGCGCCTCCATCAACAGCAGCATCACATTCGCGCCGACGCAGAAGTGGCGTCCTTCGTTCGCCACGACGAGTCCGCGGTAATTGCGGCGCACCTCGTCGACGCTCTTCTGTATCATCGTCAGTATGTCGGCCCCGATGGCGTTGTTCGGCGAATGGAATTCAAGACATGCGACACCGTCGCCGATATCAATTAAGCTAGCGCCCGGATTGGACAGCACGACTTGGTTCTGTTGCTTGAGCCCTCGCAGCGAAATATGCTCGGCTGGCATCTCAAGCTCGCTCCAGTCCCCATTGCGGACATAGAAGCTTCTATTGTCCCGCTGCTCATAAAATCCGGTATGGCCGGCGTCTATCCAGGCACGCACCCACTCCGGCACCGTATCGCCCTCGGCCTCCATGCGTTTGGCGGTCGATGCCAAGCCAATCGCATCCCATATCTCGAATGGACCGAGATCCCAGTTGAAGCCCCACTTCATGGCGTTGTCAATATCGGCTATCGTGTCCGCGATCTCGCCCAGCTTGTGCGCCGCATAGAGCAGCACTGGCTTGAGCGTGTTCCAAGCCAGCTCGGAATACCGGTCCTTCGTCCCGAGCAGCGCCCTGATTTTATTGGCCGCCCCCTTCGCGGTCTTGGCCGCTTCGAGCGAAGCCGATGAGACTTTGCGCGACAGCGTGTACTCCATCGTGTCGAAGCGGAGCGCATGAATTTCCTTGCCGGCCTCCGTCTTCACCTTCTTATAGAAGCCTTGACCCTGCTTCTCGCCGATCCAGCCAAGCTCCACCATCCGGTTCAGGACATCGGGAGCGCTAAATACGTCCTTCTCTGCCGTGGCAGCCGTCTGACCATGCACGTTGGCCGCAACGTGGACGAACGTGTCGAGTCCGACGAGGTCAAGCGTGCGGAACGTGGCGCTCTTCGGCCGTCCCAAGGCCGGTCCAGTCACCGCATCGACTTCTTCGATCGTGTATCCCATTTCAAGCATATTGCGCAGCGTGACGAGCAATCCGTACGTGCCAATGCGGTTGGCTATGAAATTGGGCGTATCCTTGGCCACAACGACGCCTTTGCCGAGACGGCGCTCGCAGAATTCGTGCATGTACGACACAATTTCCGGATCGGTCGTTGCTCCCGGTATAATTTCAAGCAGCTTCATATAACGCGGAGGATTGAAAAAATGAGTACCTAAAAAATGACGTTTGAACTCTTCTCCGCATGAAGCAACCATGTCATTGATGGAAATGCCGGACGTGTTCGACGATACGATGGTGCCCGGCTTCCATACCCCCTCGATGCGCCCGAATAGCTCCTGCTTGACGTCAAGCCGTTCGACGACGACTTCAATAATCCAATCCACGTCGGCCAGCTTCGGAAGATCGTCATCCAGATTGCCCGGCGTGATTCGTTCGGCAAATGCTTCGCTGTATAAAGGTGCCGGTTTTGTCTTTTTCAAACGTGTGATTGCATTAACGGCAAGACGGTTGCGCACAGCCGGGTGCTCAAGCGTAAGTCCCTTCTGTGCTTCTGCTTCCGTAAGCTGAGCCGGCACGAGGTCAAGCAAGAGACACCGAATGCCGGCGCCTGCCAAATGGGCGGCGATCGCCGCTCCCATTACGCCGGATCCGATAACGGCGGCGCGTTGAATCGATTGGATCATATGCAGATTCCCTCCCAGATTGAAATGTTCTGTTTCAACATGATGAGATGACTGAATCGTTGTTGGTTGTGTTGACATGTACAGGATGTCGTTGCTTTGGAGTCGGACGTTGTTGTTTGTGACAGGTCATTGATGATTGGCTATATCGGGTAGGTCATTGTTGGTTGTAATCGTTGTGGTTGATTCATTGAGGTTTGTTCATTCGATGTCCATTCATTCGATGTTCGTTCCATATTAGTTCGATGTTCATACGTTGAAGTCGCAGTGCTTTCCATACAAAAACAATGTTGATTTACACGCTGACTGGCTGCTTGTCGTCTGACTTCACCGGGCCGAATACGGCCAATTCCAGAATCTCGGCGATATCTCGCGTCTGTACCGCTTCTTCCGCCTCCAGCAGCTTGGTGCCATCTTCCATCATGGTGAGGCAATACGGACAGGCCGATGAAATGACTGACGGCTTCGTGGCAAGCGCCTGTTCGGTGCGTGCCAGATTGACGCGCTTGCCGGCGGTTTCCTCCATCCACATCATACCGCCGCCCGCTCCGCAGCACATGCCGTTCTCGCGGCTGCGCTCCATCTCAAGCAATGTTACACCCCGGATTGCCCGCAAAATGTTGCGCGGCTGATCGTAGACGCCGTTGTACCGCCCTAGGTAGCACGAGTCGTGATACGTTATGCGTTCCTGCACTTCATGGCGCGGTACGAGACGCTCTGCGCGGATTAACTCGTCGAGCAGCTCGCTGTGATGAAGAACTTCGGCTTCAAGGCCGAATTCAGGGTATTCATTTTTCAGCGTGTTATACGTGTGCGGGCAGGCGGTTACAATCTTGCGCACGTTGTATTTTTGGAACGTGCCGATGTTCTCCTCGCACAGTTGCTGGAACAGAAACTCATTGCCCATACGCCGCGGGGTGTCGCCCGAGTTTTTTTCCTCGTTGCCAAGTATGGCGAAGTTCACTCCGGCTTCGTTCATGAGTCGCACGAGCGAACGCGTTATCTTGCGGCTGCGATTGTCGTACGAGCCCATCGAACCAACGAACAGCAAAATGTCGAATTCGGGGTTCTCCTTCACCGTCGGCACATGCAGCACGCCTTCAGGATCGATTTCCTGCACCCATTTGGCGCGATCGCTGCGGCTGATTCCCCATGGATTGCCCTGACGCTCGATGTTCTGCAGCGCCCTCTGCCCATCATGGGGCATGCTGCCTTGCGTCAGCACGAGATATCGGCGCATGTCGACGATTTTGTCGACGTGTTCATTGGCGACAGGGCATTGATCCTCACAGTTGCGGCAAGTCGTGCACGCCCATATTTCAGCTTCGGACATGACATCGCCTATAAGCTCCAGCTCTCCCGGCGCACGATTCGCCGTCGTCTGCCAAGATGCGGCTTGCGCCCGCATCGTCGGTCCGATGTCAGTCATCCCCTCGCCTTGCCACGCGCCGAGCTCTTGACCTCCGGTCTGCATGCCGTGTGTGCTGGCAGTCGAGAAGGCGAATGCCGGTATCCAAGGCGAGCGCGAAGTGACGGCCGCGCCTTTGTCCGTCAAGTGATCCCGCAGCTTGACAATCATGTGCATTGGCGAGAGCCATTTGCCCGTTCCGGCAGCCGGACAAACATTCGTGCAGCGCCCGCATTCGACGCAAGCATACAGATCAAGCAGCTGCTTCTGTGTGAAATCTTCCACCTTGCCGGCACCGAACGATTCCGCTTCTTCGTCTTCGAGATCGAGCTTGCGGAGACGCCCGGGCGATTCGGTACGCCGCAGCAGCAGATTGACCGGGGCTGACAGCAGATGAAAATGCTTGCTCTGTGGCACGTAGACAAGAAACGCCAGCAGAATAAGCAGATGCGCCCACCAGAATGTCACATACAGCGCCTCGGCCACGCCTCGGGACAACCCGGCAAGCGGAACCGCGATCAGAGACGATATGGGCGCGTATGGCGACTGGCCCTCCCCCTCGACCAGGCGATCGAACGCCATCGTCAACAGGACGGACAGCATGAGCGAAAAGATAAAGAAGACGACGATGGAAGGCTTCCATCCGCGTTTCAATCGCTCCAGCTTCTCGCCGTACCGGCGGTAAGCGGCATAACCCATGGCGACCAGCACGAGCGCCACCGTTGTTTCTTGCAGCAGCTCGAACGCCGCATAGCCGGGAATCGGAAGCGGCTGGCCCGACAGTCCTTTATAGATGATATCCAGCGCACCCAATTGCAAAATGATAAATCCGTAAAAAATGACAATGTGCATCAGACCGCTCTTCTTGTCCTTGAGCAGCTTCGTCTGGCCGAACACCTGAACGGCGAATTCACGCAAGTTATGCTTCGCTCGCCCGCTCCAATCCACCGGCTGGCCCAGCTTGACGTACATGTACCGATGGATGACCGCTTTGGCGAACCAGTAGACACCGAGTCCCGTGACGGCCAAAAACAGGACGAGCTGCACGATCGCTCCCGGCATCGGAACCATCTCCTTTCCCCTTTTGTAAATGAACGAATGCCCTCATAGGAATCGCTTCCATCGGCTGATATCACATGTAATCGTCTTGATGCGCACCCATTTTTCATCCAATCATTGACAAGGGTTTCGTTCTATTTTATGATATCAGCAGAAAATGAATGAGCGTTCATTCATTCGTATTCCACATTTTAGCACTGAGGTGATTCCATGGCAAGTCAGAAAAAAGAAAAATATACCCAAATCCTCGATGCAGCGGTCAAGGTATTTGCAGAAAACGGATTTCACCGTTCGCAAGTTTCCAAGATTGCCAAAACGGCCGGAGTCGCTGACGGTACTATTTATTTATATTTCAAACGAAAGGAGGATATCCTCATTTCCTTGTTCCGCGAGAAGCTGGGCGAGCTTGTCGCCAAGTTTCACGCCAGCCTCGAAGAAGCGACAGGGGCTAAGGAAGCGCTGCGCAAGGTATGTGAAATTCATTTTACCGAACTCGAAAATGATCCCGATTTCGCCTTCGTGACGCAGATCGAGCTTCGACAGAGCTCGATCGAACTCCGCAAGGAGATCGGCAAGACGATTAAGCCGTACATCGTGCTGATTGAACAAATTCTGCTGCAGGGCATTGAAGAGAAAGTGTTCCGTTCCGATCTGGACGTGAAGCTCACCCGTCTTCTTATTTTCGGTTCCATGGACGAGGTCGTTACCTCATGGCTCATCTCCGGGCAAAAGTATTCTCTCTCCGGACAACTGGACGGTGCGGTAGGCTTCTTTTTAAAAGGGCTCGAGGCATGAAAAAACGAAAGGGGCAATGAAAGATGAATATCATCGTATTAGTCAAGCAGACGTTCGATACGGAGGAAAAGATCTTCATCGCAGAAGGAGGCGTCGTCGAAGACGGGGTCAAATTCGTGCTTAATCCCTATGACGAATACGCAGTGGAAGAAGCGATTCGCATCCGTGATGATATGGGCGGCAAAGTGACCGTCGTCTCCTCCGGTCCCGAGCGCGCAGCCGAAGCGTTGCGCACGGCGCTCGCCATGGGCGCCGACGAGGCCGTGCTGCTGAACGACGAGCGTATCGGCGCGGATGAACACGCGGTCGCGCAAGCGTTAGCCGCTTTCGTCGGCACGGAGCCGTACGACCTTGTCCTGGGCGGCAACTTCTCCGTGGATAACGGTGCGGGGCAAGTGGCCGTAAGACTGGCGAAGCTGCTCGGCATCCCGCATGTGTCGGCCATTACGAAGCTGGACATCGCCGACGGACGCGCCGTGTGCTCCCGGGACGCCGAGGGTGATACGGAGATCCTTGAGCTGCCGCTGCCGGCGCTATTTACGGCCCAGCAAGGGCTGAACGAGCCGCGCTACCCTTCGCTGCAAGGCATTATGAAGGCGAAGAAGAAGCCGTTCCGCGAGCTGACGCTGGACGACTTTGGCGTGACAGCCGAAGCGCGCACCGCGCGCGCCGAGCTGTTCCTGCCCCCACAGCGCCAAGCGGGCAAGCTGATCTCCGGGGAACCGGGGGAGCAGGCGCAGGAGCTGTTCCAGCTGTTGCGTACAGAAGCGAAGGTTGTATGATTCCGATTCTGATTCCGATTCCGGCAAGGTCCATATTTGAAGGAGGCGATTGACCATGTCCAGAACAATTCTTGTTGTAGCCGAAGCGAAAGGCGGCGTTCTTCGGCAGGTATCTTATGAAGCGATCGGTGCGGCCCGCACTGCTGCCGGCGACGGCGGAACCGTGGCCGCTGTCATCATGGGTTCTGATGTAACCCGGCTTGCGGGCGATTTGGCCGTCTACGGCGCGGATTGTATTTATTCCGTTGATCATTCCGCTCTCACTCATTATCATCCGGAAGCTTACTTTGCCGCGTTGCAGGCAGTCATGCAGGAAGTCCGCCCAGACGGCGTGTTCTTCGGCCATACCGCGTGGGGCAAAGATCTTTCGCCCCAATTGGCTGCCGCGCTCGGCGCCGGCCAGATCTCCGACGTCATCTCCATGGACACGGACGACAGCGGCGAACTGCTGTTTACCCGTCCGATCTATGCAGGCAAAGCTATGGAGAAGAAAAAATTTATGTCAACGCCGTGGATCGTCACGATCCGCCCGAATAACATTCCGCCTCTGGCCGCTGAAGCAGGCCGGACGGCACCGGTAACAGCTGTCGCTTATCCAGAGCCGCCGCTGGCCGCCGTCATCCGCGAGGTTGTGCAAAATACGGCCGGCAAGATGGATCTGAGCGAAGCGAAGGTCATCGTCTCCGGGGGCCGGGGCGTCCGCAGCGCCGAGGGCTTCAAGCCGCTGGAGGAGCTCGCGGACGTGCTGGGCGGCGCCGTCGGCGCTTCACGCGGCGCGTGCGATGCGGCCTATTGCGATTATGCCCTGCAAATCGGCCAGACTGGCAAGGTCGTCACGCCGGAGCTGTACATCGCCTGCGGCATCAGCGGCGCGATCCAGCATCTAGCCGGTATGAGCCAATCACGGGTCATCATTGCGATTAACAAAGACCCGGAAGCGCCTATTTTCCAGGTTGCCGATTACGGCATCGTAGGCGACTTGTTCGAAGTTGTGCCGCTCTTGACCGAGCAGTTCAAGCAGGCGCTGCAGACGTAGGATGTAGCTTTTCCGTATCCGCTCATTCGGCCATCATTTCATACAAGAAGGGCATCAGGCAGCCTAATTAGAAGGCTCGGGATGCCCCTTAAATCCCAGTGCTTTTTTACTATTAATTATTCGATCATATCGTTCGCCATAGTTGTGACTCAGGCGGGGGAGGCTGCGAGTAACTCCCGCCCTGCAGTCACTTTTTTCTGGTTTGTTCCCCACTCCCACTTCGTTCCCCATTTCTGAATGCGCTCATTCATGTTAGGAAAGTTGATGTTCAGTACGGTCGAAGCTTGTTTCCATTGGAAAGCGTACAGCAGAAAGTACGGGTTAAGCTGCTCAACTGCATGCAGACTGTATTTTATACAGTAGATCCGGCTGTTTCTCGGCGATTGAGCCCGATAAGTGTCAAACCATTGGATGAACTCCAATGGAACCTGCCGCTAAGCGATATACACGCTGATTCCATTGGACAGAATCCAATGAATCATAATGAAGACGCCTAACCTGCGTCCTCGAATCACCTTTATCAACAGACCATCGTTAGCGATGCAACTCCATAATAAAAGCCGATCCTCAAAGTTGAGAGATCGGCTTCTTAGTGATACTGCCATATTCAGCTGCACTGGCACTGCCCGCAATCCCATTATTCCATAGACGCGGCTTTTAATAATGACGAGAGGTTCAATTCAGCTGTACTCTCGTATACGATATTCGCTCCTGCTATACGCAATACTCGCTCTTCACCAATGCCTACTGCGTACATTCCCGCAGCTTTGATAGCTTCAATGCCTGCTTGAGCATCTTCAATTCCGATGCAATATCGCGGGTCAGCTCCTACGGCTTCAGCACCATTCAAGAATATATCGGGAGCAGGCTTTCCCGGAATTCCGTCCGGACTCACCATGTATTGAAACATTTCCTCCAGTCCCAGCGACGTTAAAATGCGAGGCGCATTCTTGCTGGCCGAGGCAAGAACGGCAGGCACCTTTTCTTGCTTTAACTGTTCTAGCAATTCTCCAATCCCCGGATACGTATGTTCAGGCGAGAGCTGTGTCAGCAAAGAAATATAGTGTTCATTCTTCTCCTGTGCCAAGACTGTGCGCTGGTTAGGCGTGAAGTCTTGCGCACGGTTACCATGAATCAGGATGCGTTCAAGAGACTCCATCCGGCTGATTCCTTTCAGCGCCTCATTGAATTCGCGGTCAATCCCAATACCTATGTTCTCCGCCATTTGCTTCCACGCCAGATAGTGATACTCTGCCGTATCTGTAATGACACCATCCAAATCAAATAATACTGCTTGCAGCTTCATCTTAGTTATCCCCCGACGCTAGATTGACAGTTAACACGTGATCGAAGCTGTATTCCGTTCCATATACTTCTAGCGTTACTGGAAGCTGATCGAGAGCCGTTATAACGAGCTTGTCCTTCCCAATGGCAACCTCCAAGCGTTGGCCTTTCCAACTGATCGAGAACTCCAGCTTGTTCCAGTGCGCCGGCAGCTTGGGGTTCATTCTCAGCTTTCCATGGATCATGCGCACGCCCGCAAATCCCATAACGATAATTTGCCAAATTCCCCCAATGGAGGCCGTATGCATACCTAAATCCGAGGATTTCATATCTGGCCCCAAATCAATCTCGCATGCCTGCTGATACAATTGATACGCTAGCGAACGATCATTCAAGTCATTTGCCAGTATCGCATGCGTAGATAAGCTTAAAGATGAGTCATGCAATGTCTTCGGCTCATAGTAATGGTAGTTGGCGATTTTAACCTCTTCACTAAACTTATCCTCTAGCAAGTAAAACAGGATCATCAGATCAGCCTGCTTCGATACCTGAATGTCACTAAGCTGCTCCAAGCTATAGTCTTCAAAGATGGTGTTGACATGGGTTTGATTTTTATATTTCGTCAGATCAATGATTCGCTTCGTCAAGTAAGTGTCATCTTGCGGCACCAGCAAATCGGTGTCGCGCGGCTGAGGCAAATATAGTTTGTCGATGGCCTCATTCCATGCAATAGCGGCTTGTTCCAACTGAAGCTTCGCGTTTAATTTTTGATATACAGCCGTGTCCAGCTCCCGCAATTGCTGATAATACGTCACCGCAAGCTCTAAGTTAAAATGCGCGAAATAGTTGGTAAACGCATTGTTGTCAACATGCTCTTTGTATTCATCCGGGCCGATTACATCGTTGATAGAATATTGCTGCCTGCTGTCGTCCCATTCCAAGCGGCTCGCCCAGAATTTTGCTGTATCAAATATGATTTCATAGCCGAATTCTTCCATGAATGCTTGATCGTCTGTTGCCATGTAATACTGCCATACGGCAAAAGCTACATCAGCGGTAATGTGCTGCTCAATAAACCCTGTCCAGATCTTCGTTTGCTTCCCTGTAACAACATCAACCCGGCCCCACTCGGGCGCAACTTCCCCGTCGCTCGGCCATGCCGCTTCCCAAGGATACATGGCTCCTTCATATCCGTTGCTTTTTGCTTTTTTCCGCGCGCCTTCCAGTCCCAAATAGCGATAAGTCAACAACGAACGCGCAATCTGAGGATTCGAATAAGTAAAGAACGGCAAAATAAACATTTCGGTATCCCAAAAGGAATGGCCATGATACCCTTCACCGCTCAAGCCTTTCGCGGCTATTCCCATCCGTTCATCATGAGCAGGCGTCATCACTGTCAAATGGTACAGGGCGAATCTGGCTGCGAGCAAGTCAAAATCATTCTCGGAATCAATGTGTAACGGGTACACTCCCCATACTTTTCGCTCCCATGCTCGGGTATGCTCGAGAAGCAATGCATCATAGCCTTTGGCAGCACAGGCCCGCAAGCTTGACAATGCTTGTTGACGCATATCCTGCAGCTCCATTCCCGCCAGGTCTTTATCCCGCGAGGTATGGACCGTAGTCAGCTTCTCCAAAGAAAGCTTTTGGCCTTTAGCCACAGCGCTCTTAAACGTCAGCATCACAACTCTGCGATCAATGCGCATGAAGGGCTCTTCTAGCTCAACGCCGTCCAGACTTGCATGATGAACCGTGTGGAACATGAAATCGATTTGCGATTCGACTGTTTTTTGTATCATCTCGATATATTTCTTATCGTATATACGTTTCTCGCCTTCATAAAAGTGCTGTGAACCGCTATTGGCCACTTGCGCATTAATGCCGCTCTCGATGCTGATTTGTACATCCGCATCGAGAGCTTCGATCTCCAGGCTCATCGCAATGACGTGCAGGTTATCCAGCGATACAAATCGTTTGAATGTAAATGCCACTTCTTTTCCGGCTGAGGTCGTCCAAATGAATGAGCGAGTCAGCTCGGCTTCCTTCAAGTTCAAGGCGCGAACATAGTTGGCTGTTCGGGAGGGAGCTGCATCCAATCGTTCTCCGTCAACCCGGATATCGAGCCTGGTCACGTCTGCAGCGTTCGGCAGCTCGGATACTTCGATTCGATCCGATTGATTGAAGGTGCCGGCAACGAATAAGTTCCTTACTTCGCCAACATAAGGTTCTTCCGTTGCGCTCCGCAATCCCATATACCCATTGCCCAGGGACATAACAGCTTCGGCCTTGCCTAATAAATTTCGAGAAAAATCTGCTTCGGCAACGATCCAATTTTTAAAGTCGCCCTCTCCTAAGTCGTATTTCATCATAGCCATCTATTCCTCCGTTATACCGGCCCATCAGCCTTTTACCGCTCCTGCCGTAATTCCCTCAATAATATTTCGTTGCATAAAGACAAAGAACACGATTACCGGTATGGAAGCCATCGTCAATGCCGCCATCGCCAAATGCCATTCGTTCATATATTGACCGAAGTAAACGGATGATGCGATCGGAATCGTCTGATTCTTCTTGGAACTGAGCGTGATGAGCGGCAGCAGGAAGTCGTTCCAGATCCACAATGACTGCAAAATAGCAATCGTAGTCGTAACTGGTTTCAACAACGGAAGGACTACTCTAAAGAACGCGCCTGCAATGCCATTGCCGTCGATTAAGGCAGCTTCTTCAAGCTCACGCGGTATGGATTTGATGAAGCCGTGATATAAAAATACAGCAAGAGGAATACCGAATCCCCAATACATAATAATAATGCCGGGAATAGAATCCATAAGGCGCAATTCACTGGCTACCTTAACTAGCGGAATCATTAACGTCTGGAATGGAATAACGAGTGAGGACAATATGAGTAAAAACAAGAATTGACTCACCCAACCAGGACGCCGCACAAATTGATACGCAGCCGGTGCGCTGATCATTAAAATACCAGCCACTGAAACTACCGTAATGATGAGCGAGTTCATGAACACGCCGCCAAAGTTAAGCTGTTTCCACACCGTCGCAAAATTGCCAAAATGAAACGCGCTCGGAAGAGCTGCAACCGACGATACGACTTCATTGTACGATTTAAATGAATTGACTAACGTGATATACAACGGAAAAAATACCACTACAGCAAGCAAGGATAAGATGATGAATAGAATCGGCTTGCGTTGATTCTCGCGTTTATGCATTATAGCTCTACCTCCCTACGCTTCAGCACAATGGACTGTACCAAGGTTACCGCAGCAAGAATGAGGAAGAATACGACCGCTTTCGAAGATGCGTAGGTGAACAAATTCCTTCCGAAACCTTCCGTGTAGATATGATAAGCCAACGATTGTGTTGTTCCGAAGGGTCCGCCGCCCGTAAGGGAATAGTTCAGATCGAAGCCCTTAAAGCCGTTGGCAATCGCCAAAAACAAGTTGATCGTTAATGCAGGACGAATGAGCGGGAACACAACGTTCCGCATTCTGCTCCAATATCCGGCGCCATCGATTTCGGCGGCCTCAAGCATATCTTTCGGCACGCCCTGAAGCGCAGCCAAGTAAATAATCATAAAATATCCGACCGACTGCCATACAGCTACCATAACGATAGACCAGAAGGCATAATCGGGAAGACTCAGCCAATTTTTCTGAAACAGCGACCATCCCGTTGCCGAACCGATTTCGCTAAACAGATTCGTAATAATAAACTGCCAAATAAAACCTACGATTACCGAACCCATGACATAAGGCAGGAAAAAGATTGTGCGCAATACATTCCGAAATTTAATCGCTTGGTTCAACCCCAATGCGAGAAGAAGTCCAATTACATTGAGGAGAACCGTCGTAACCGCAACATACTTAGCTGTAAAAACAAAAGATTTCATAAATGCCGTGTCGTGAAGCAGCTGCTGATAGTTGCTCCACCCCACCCAACTAATATTGCTGCTGATTCCATCCCAATCCTGAAAGGAATAAACAATCGCTCTTAGGAATGGAACAAGAATAACTAAAGCGAAGAAGATGATAGCTGGTGCCACAAAAGCGGTATACATCAATCGCCCGCGTGTCTTAATCGTCATAAGTAATCATTCCTATTTTTTTACTTTTTGGTCCCAAACCTTTTGCAATTCCTGAATCGTCTGCTCTTTATCGAAATGTCCGCCTACATAAGCCTGCAAAGGTACAGTAAAGTCTTCTGCGATTCCGGACGGCCACAGCTGGAAGGACCAAATCAGTGTGTTATCATCTTGCAGGTACTTATTCAAATCAGCTGCCAAAGGACCCAACTCTGCTGTAGTCTTCAAGTCTGTGAAGGCCGGAATCAGCTTATACGAATCTACGATATACTTCTGCCCGTTCTCATGGAGCCACGTCAAAAACTTCTTGCTCTCGTCAATATTTTGCGAATCTTTATTAATCGAATAATACGTCGACACACCGACAGGCAACTTGGTTTCGTCAGCGTTTTCATTAAGCGGAATGGCGAACATGCCAATATTCATATCCGGGTTGATTTTCGTAATCGAGTCGATTGCCCATACGCCTTGCTGTATCATCGCCGTCTTGCCTGATGCAAAATCCGACACTTGGTTATCGTAGCTAAGGCCGATTGTATCTGCGCCTTTCCCGTATTGGACCGTCATATCCAACACATCGAAAAATCCGTTCAGGTTCGCTAAATCCGCAATCTTTGCTTCACCCTTGGACATGTTCTCGATTGTAGCAGCAGGATCTTTCTCAAATGCAAATGGCAAGTTGAACAAATGCTGACCCAGCACCCAGAACGACTTATACCCTTCAGAGTAAGAGGATATCCCTGCAGTCTTGAGCTTTTCATTCGCTTGCTTCAGCTCCGTTAGCGTAGTCGGCAATGTATCAATGCCCGCTTGCGCGAATAAATCTTTGTTATAAATAAATCCGTATCCTTCAACAGCGAGCGGGAAGCCCAGCTTCTTGCCATCCACCGTCATTCCAGGCTCAGAGGAAGGAACCACCTTATCCATCCATGGCTCGCCTGATAAATCTACTAATCTGCCGGACCAATCTTGAATGTCCGTATAAGCTCTGGTCATAAAAATATCCGGACCGTCGCCAGCAGCAAAGCGTGTTTTTAATAACGTATCGTAGTTGCTGGTTACTTGCGCTTCAATATTGACATTGGGATTCTGCGCCATATAATCAGCAGCCATTGCTTTGATTTTATCTGTGATTTCTGTTTTGAAATCCATGATTTTGATGGTGACTTTCTCACTGTTCCCTGCATTTGCCGCATCGCTTGCTGCTCCCTCAGTGCCGCTTGCGCTCCCGCCGCCAGCGCAACCGCTGATTAAGGACAAGGTAACAACACTCGTCAGAAGCATTAACATTAACTTACGCATCCCGATTCCCCCTCAAGTTGTTGGTTCTGTATGCCACACTTCTATTTTATAAATATTGAATTTGGCGAAACAGAGATTATCTTCGCTAAAAAGAGTAATTTATGAATCTCGCGCCTGCTTCCGGTACTTTAGAGGGGGCAAACCCTGATGTTTGCGAAATACTTTGCTGAAATAATTTTCATCGGAATAGCCGACAAGCTCAGCAATTTTAATAATGGGCATGTCTGTATGCGCAAGCAGTGACTTTGCTTTTTCCATTCGTAAATCTGTCTGGTATGTCACTACCGTTGTGTTGTACATCTCTTTGAATTTTTTGGCAATATATTGCGGGCTGAAATGGAATGTTGCAGATAATGCGGATAAAGTAACGTTCTCATGAAAATGCTGCTGAATGTACTCATGGATCGCTTGTATTCCTCTACCTTCATATCCATCAGCTCCGCTGTCTTCAATGAGCCTCCACCATTGTTGAATCGTCTTCGTTTCCCACTCCGCAATATAGCTAATCCATAGCGGAATCGATAAGTCAGCCGTATCCTTGCTGATCTGCCGGCTCGCTCTCTCCAACATATAATTAGCTTCCTTGGTATACATTTGCAAGTCTTTTAGAAGCAATGTGTTGCATGTACGCAATTCCTCCGCAAAGCCGTGTATGAGTTCAGCTACAAAAGCCTTGTTCCCGTCTTCTAACGCGATATTCAACAACATTTCCAGATTGGACAAGCCAGGCTCTGTGTAAGCGTTATCACATTTGGCTGAAATCGAGGATATATTGCATTGCAGCAAAGCGGTCCGCGCAGAGACAAGCTGCAACTGGATATGTTGCAGATCGGTTGCGCCGTGGCTTGTTCCCGTCAAAACCTCCAAGCCGATAGTCGCTTCCCATGCTGTTGTCACCTTTTTTATGAAATGATTCAGCTTGTTGGTCAGGCTGTAGTTAGCATCCTCAGCGGTCAGCAATAACCAACGGTATTCATCCAATCTGAACAATTGATGAGAGCCGTACCCTTCCATTGACTCATGTGCCATATTGATGAGCGCAAAAGCAAACAGCTCCCCATCCCCGTTAAACCGCTGCTCGATCAATGTTGTGCTGTTTCTCATCAGAATTACGGCGGCTCGAATATGCTCTATCGGCAGTCTTGACTTGAGTAAGTAACTTTTGATTTCTGAATAATGAGAAGTGTCGCCCTTGAGGAACTGCGTCATTTTTTGCTCGATGACCAAAAAATCAGCTTGCTGCAAGAGAAATTCTGTATCTCGTTCGATGCGCAAGCTGTTCTCCCGCTGCTTCCAAGACGTTACAGCTTGCAAAAGGGCTTGTTCCAAATCTTTCTTTTTAAATGGCTTCAAAATATAATCCACACCGTTTGCCTTTATCGTGGCGCGTGTATACATAAAGTCGTTGTATCCGCTCACAACAATAATCTTCATATCCGGATTATCCTCACGAATTAAATCCAATAACTGAACACCATCCATTTCTGGCATGCTCATGTCACAAAATAGAACCCCTGGCCGGTGCAGCCGGATCATGTTCAGGGCTTCCAGTCCGTTCTCTGCCTGATATCTTTCCTTAACGCCGAACTTATCCCAATCAATCGCTAATTCAATACCTTCCCGCACATGCTCTTCATCATCGACAATCAATACTTTCACAGTCGTCTCCTACCCCTCATTCTGATTTATGTTTATATACAACGAAATGATGGTCGCTTCATAAGGAACACTGCTCATTTCCCATATAAAATCCGAGCCGTAACATAAGCGCAACCGCTGCAGCACGTTAATCAGCCCGATTCCATTTTGCCCGTAGTGCAGCTTGTCCTCCGCATATTTCTGGCGAATGGCCTCCATCGTATCAGGCGTGATTCCTTTTCCATTATCAATGACCCGAATACGAAGCATATACGCCGAATCCTCAGTATCGCATTCGATATCAAGGTGTACGAATCCGAAACCGCTTCCTTTTTCGATGCCATGCACAATGCTATTTTCTATCAAAGGCTGAAGCAGCATTTTAGGAACCTTCATCGGGCGAGCTTCAGGAGGACAAGACAATGTATAGGACAATTTGTTTTTGAATCGACCCATTTGCAGTGACATATAGTCTTCGATATGCTTTAGTTCCAGCTCCAACATCACGATTTCCGTTTGGAAATCCATGCTATATCTTAAAATCGATCCCAATTCGGAGATTTTGTCACTCATTTCATAGGCCCCGTGCTTTAACGCTTCCGTACCGATAGATTGCAAGGCGTTATATAGAAAATGCGGATTGATTTGAGCCTGCAGCATTTTTAACTGTGCCGTTGACAGCTCTAGCCGATAGCGGTATTCCCGATTCATCAAGTCATCCAAATTACGAACCATGACGTAAAAACGGTCTTCTAGCAAACCCAACTCATCTGTCCGCTTGTTGCCCTTCTGAATGTCAAACCTTCCATTCTCAACTCTAGCGATATTACGAATCAGCCTTTTAACTGGCAATATCGTGAAATAGGACAATACCATCGCTAACAGAATAACAAAGGCTATGGCAATGAATTGAATCAGCAAAGAGCGATTAAGAGTCTGGTGAGCGGATTGATAGATTACTGCAGCCGGGACGAATTTAACTAAGGTGAACGGAAAATCCTTGTACTGGTTGCGCACATAAATATATACTCCTTCTTTGCCGTTGAACTCGCCCTCGAATGAACCTCTGCCACCTTGAAGCTTGGTTTGAATATAGACTGCGCCGTTAGCGTCTTCTCTGGAACTATAAAGCAGCTGCTGTTCATTTTTAATAAGCAAAAAATACGCATCGTCAGCAGAAAGCTGAGAATGAATCAATTTATCGATTTCCCCTTGTCCGATATACATATTTAACGTGCCGAGTATGGTCGATTTGGGATAGTCGATAAGGTTCTTCTGAATGAGCAGAACTTGTTTATTCCCCATTTGTTTAACGTCATATCGAGTTGATTCGGCGTTTATATGGCGGTCATCATCTTGCAGCAGTCTCTCTAGCTCGCTATTCCCGACATCGGATGAAGTAAAGGCTTGTTTTTTCAGATGGCTGATATAGCGCACGGCATGGAACTCGGGGCGGCTAATATACATGGCGTTCACTTTGTTATTTATGTACAACGATTGCAGAGGGGGCGTGTATTCCGATCTTAAATAACTCATGAGCTGCGGATCTACATAAAAGGAGCCTGACAACATATTCAGTTCTTGAAAGTACAGCTTGAGGTGATTCGAAATGATTTCCATGGAATTGTGGTTGAGTTCAATTAATTGCTGCTTCATCGAACTCGAGGTGGTCTGATAGGCAATCAAATTGGACAATGAAAATGGAACAACGGCTGCTAATAGCATCCCTATTAACAATTTGCTGAACAAACTTCTTTTGAGCCAGTTCATGTTGTTCCCCCCTAGTTACCCCGTATTAAAGAAAATAACTGAATTGATCAACCTCATAATAGCATGTTTAATTTGCAACTCCCATGTCAATAAATCACAGCGCTAATTTACGTCTCTTCAAAGAACCGATTCCCCCTCATAAATTCGGGTAATATTAACAAATGAGGGGATATTAAGATGTCGCGGATTATATACTCATCATATTCCAACACTAGGGAGGCCAATTGCTATGACCATTGCAATTCCACAGCCAAAAACATTTGGACCGTTGGGCAACTTGCCCCAAATCAACCTGGATGCGCCTGTTCAGTCACTCGTCAAGCTGGCTGAGGAGCATGGAACAATATTTCGCATGGATTTACCCGGCAGAAGCGAGATCTTCATCTCAGGTCATGAGTTGGTGGAAGATGCTTGTGACGAGTCCCGCTTCGACAAAAAGGTGTGGGCGCCTCTGCAGAAGGTGCGTTCGTTCACGAAAGATGGTTTGTTCACGGCCGAAACGGAGGAGCCCAATTGGCAGAAAGCACACAACATTTTGCTTCCGAGCTTCAGCCAGACGGCCATGCGCGGATATCACGAAATGATGGTGGATTTAGCGGTGCAACTGATTCAGAAGTGGTCGCGTCTGAATCCGGATGAAAGCGTCAATGTGCCGGAAGACATGACCCGCCTGACTTTGGATACAATCGGGCTGTGCGGCTTCAATTACCGCTTCAACAGCTTCTACAGAGAACAACAGCATCCATTCATCACCAGCATGGTTCGGGCGCTGGACGAATCGATGAGTCAGCTTCAGCGTCTAGGCATTCAAGATAAGCTGATGGTTATTACGAAACGTCAGTTCATGCACGACATGCAGGCGATGTTTTCCTTAGTGGATAGAATCATTGCGGAACGCAAGGCCCAGGGCGATCAGGACGGAAATGATTTATTGGCCCATATGCTGAACGGAAAAGACCCCGAGACTGGAGAAGCGCTGGATGATGAAAACATCCGCTATCAGATTATTACGTTTCTGATTGCCGGACACGAAACGACAAGCGGATTGTTGTCCTTCGCGTTGTATTATCTTTTGAAGAATCCCGACAAGCTTCACCAGGCATATGAAGAGGTCGATCGCGTTCTTATGGAACCGGTTCCGTCTTATACCGAGGTAAGGAACTTGAAATACATCCGCATGATTTTGAGTGAATCGCTGCGCCTGTGGCCCACGGCCCCGGCCTTCGCCTTATATGCCAAGGAAGATACGATGTTGGCCGGAAAATACCCGTTGAAGCAAGGGGAAAGCGTCAATGTGCTGATTCCCAAGCTGCATCGGGATACCGAGGTCTGGGGAGAGGATGTCGAGGAGTTCCGTCCAGAGCGGTTCGAGGATCCTAGCCGGATTCCTCATCATGCCTATAAGCCGTTCGGCAACGGACAACGGGCATGCATCGGGCAGCAGTTCGCCCTTCAAGAGGCGACGCTCGTGCTCGGGATGGTATTAAAGCATTTTGAGATTATCGATCATTCCAATTACCAATTGAAGGTCAAGGAAACGTTGACGCTGAAGCCCGATGGCTTCACGATGCGGGTGCGTCCCCGTGGCGGACAAGTCGGCTACACGTTAGCAGGCGCAGCAGAGACGCGAGCACAGGAAAAGAAATCGGCTGAACAAGCTTCCCCCAATCCAGTGGAGGCTCACAATACTCCTTTGCTAGTGCTATATGGCTCCAATCTCGGCACGGCCGAAGGAATTGCCCGGGAAATGGCCGATACGGCCCGGTATCAAGGATTTCGGAGCGAGGTCGCGCCGTTGAACGAATATGTGGGGAAATTGCCTAAGCAGGGCGCCGTTTATATTGTATCGGCATCTTATAACGGCAAACCGCCAAGCAATGCGCAAAAGTTTGTCCAGTGGTTGCAGGAAGTGGAGTCTGGGGAGCTAGAGGGCGTGCGTTATGCCGTCTTTGGCTGCGGGGACCACAACTGGGTCAGCACGTATCAAGAGGTTCCCCGCTTTATAGATGATCAGCTTGCTTCCAAAGGAGCCGCGAGGCTTACTCCGCGAGGCGAAGGAGACGCCAGCGGCGATTTCGAGATGCAGGTGGAGAGCTGGCGCGAGCATCTATGGCCGGATGTGATGACCGCGCTGGGTCTGAAGATGAATGAGAAGACAGAGAGGGAAAGCGGCACGCTCACCGTGCAGTACGTCAGCGGGTTCATCGGAACCCCGCTTGCCGAAACATACGATGCGACGTATGCCAAGGTGGCGGACAATCGCGAGCTGCAAGCAGAAAGCAGCGAGCGCAGCACCCGCCATATCGAGATCGCGCTCCCGGAAGGGATTTCGTATCAAGAGGGCGATCATTTAGGGGTTCTGCCTCGGAATCGGAAGGAGCTCATCGAACGTGTCTTGCGCCGATTCGGCATGGATGGCAACGACCATGTCGTGCTGAATGCGACCGGACGGAGTGCGGCTCACCTGCCGCTGGATCGCCCGGTAAGCTTAGACGACCTGCTGAGTCACAGCGTGGAATTGCAGGAAGCGGCGACCCGGGCGCAGCTGCGGGAGCTGGCGGCCTTCACCGTATGTCCGCCACATAAGCGGGAGCTGGAAGCTTTGCTGGAGGAAGAGGCGTACAAGACGAACGTTCTCCAGAAGCGGTTGACGATGCTTGATTTGCTGGAAAAATACGAAGCCTGCGAATTGCCGTTCGGACGCTTCTTGGAGCTTCTGCCTCCGCTGAAGGCGCGATACTATTCGATATCCAGCTCGCCGCGCGTGCAGCCGGAACAAGCCAGCATTACCGTTGGCGTCGTGCGCGGACCGGCATGGAGCGGCAAAGGCGAATACCGGGGCGTGGCCTCCAACTATCTTGCCGGACAGCAGCCGGGAGAAGCCATTGTCATGTTCGTCCGCACCCCGGAGTCCGGCTTCCAGCTTCCCGAGAATTCGGAAGTCCCCATCATTATGGTCGGACCGGGGACCGGGGTTGCGCCATTCCGGGGATTCCTGCAGGCTCGCCACGCGCTGAAAGAGCAAGGAAAAGCGCTTGGCGAAGCGCATCTCTATTTCGGCTGCCGCAACGAAGCGGACGAGATCTACCGTGAGGAGCTGGGACAGTTCGAACAAGAGGGGCTGGTGACGGTCCACACCGCATTTTCCCGGAAGCAAGGGCAGCCGAAGACGTATGTTCAGCATTTGATGCAGCAGCATGCGCGGGAGCTAATCGGCATCTTGGATCAGGGCGGACGGCTCTATGTGTGCGGAGACGGCAGCAAAATGGCGCCCGATGTCGAGGCAACCTTGCAACAAGCCTATCAAGACGTTCACGGAGTCGGCGCAGCGGAAGCGAAGCAATGGGTGGAGCGTCTTCAGACCGAAGGGCTTTACGCCAAGGATGTGTGGGCGGGCATTTAAGATATGTAGTGACGGAGCAGCCGAGGGGTGGTTAACCCTCGGCTGCTCTCTCGTTGATCAGGTCCTCGGGCTTGGCTAATCCGCATATAGAAGCTGTGGCGTATCTTGTTTTTCGCGGTCACACAGCAGCCCCATTGGATTTCATGCAGTAGAAAGTCAGAATGTAGCATGTAAACGGCATGCAGACTGCATTTGATCCAATGGATTTGGAATTTTTCTGCCAAATGTTGCGCAATAAGTGAAAAATCATTGAATCGCATTGGATGATTTCCAATGAAGCATCACGTAAAGAGGTAGATAGGCTGCTTTCATTGCACAAAATCCAATGGACTGGCTGAAAAAGCAGAAACTATGGCTAAAAGTTATCCGATTTACAATTGTTTATATTGCAGCATAATACGATTGTTCTTTATTCTACTCCAAGTATCGTCCTTGTACCTTCTTCCAAAGGATATTCTCGTTCACTAGGCAGCATGCTCGCTTCAAATGTTTGTGATTGGATTGATTCCCTTAGCCCTCTCACCTCCTCTGTAATATCAGTAATTTTTACAATCCAATCATTAACGTAATTTTTAACCATGTTGCCCTTTAAACCTAATTGAATAGCCCGCCTATCCAAAGGATTCCCATATATATCTCTATCCGGGTCCCACTGGCATCTAACCTCTGAGATTCTAAGCTGAGACTTCCAATTTTCATTCGACCCGTGTACGCCTTCCTTAAATTTTGCTAGCACTGCATTCTCAAGAAGATCATGGAACCCTGTTCGTTTAATATCGATTGCCAATATCCTCTCTTGGTCCTTTTTCGTTGCCCACCCTGACCTATACATCATCCATAGAAACGATGGTTTTATCCAAGTCATTCTTTCTATTTTGAAGGATGGACCAAACGTCCCTAATCTTACGGCTTCATCTGCGATTTTATTATTATAGGCTTGATACACTCTAATTGTATTTTCGTTAAATTGGGCTAGGACTTTCTTGCTATTATCAATTTCTTTCATTATTTTTCTCTCCCTTATTCAAATCATTATTCTCTATCTCTTCTTTTGGCATTTTTTCTAAATCCGTGTCTAAGTAAGTCATTATCTGCTCCTAACCTCCAAAGTTAGGATGTGCTGGCTGCTCGATATATTTGTTCCTATTTCAATTGAATTATTTTTTTGTAGCATTCAGAACGATATTTCTCGCATAATTGAGTTCGAGATGAACATGATATAATAGAAGCATCATGACAACGAGGTGCAAGGCATGGACATCACAATCGAAGGAATTATAGCTGCCACACGGCACAAATTTGGCTTAGACAACTACTATCTGCATTCTCACGAGCTGTATCGGGACGTAAATATGTTCAATGATACGATCTACAGCTTGAGTATGGAATGGTATCCTTCTCATATCACGGAGCAGGAAGAGGAAGGACTGAATCCAGCAGGTGCTGCAGTCATTCAATATGACTTGGGTGCTCGCCAATATAAGAGTGTTATCTTTGTCCAAGGAAAGTCTTATGCCAATGGGCCAACCTATCAAGACATCAGCTTGGATGAAATTATCAAATGGGTTGCGGCGGAAGCAGGGATTGTCTACGGCGAGCAGTTTCAACTATTGAAGGAACAAGAAGGCGCATTCCATTTCAACGAGTGTGTGGACGGTATTCCCGTCTCCCCCTCCGGACATATTGAGATTCGATTCGATGAAGATGGGAAGCTCGTACAATATTCGGTGTACGGACATTTTCCTCCTACATCAATCATACAAGAAGAGACCTATTCGCTGTCCCTTGAAGATGTGGAGCTACTAGCCAAGAAGCAATTGCAGTTGATCGAGTATCCCGTTGACGAAGAGCAGTGTCTCCTTCCGCTCTATGGGATCGAGGAAATCTATGTTACGAACGATGGAACGGCTGCGATCCCATTTGAGTTCATTGTGCAAACAAGATCACGCTTGAACATAGATAAGGTTATCGAGTGGGAGCTGCCGAGTACACGGCCGTTCGAGAGAGTAGACATAGATCAGCGCGAGGAAGTCACCATTGAACAAGCACTCGCATGTGAACCTCATCCTGATACCTTCCCGTTCACTGAGGCTGAGCAAGAGAAGTGTATTATTGCGGTAAAAGAAGGGTTGCGTCAACTCTATCCGAACGATTCCAGGCAATGGGTGCTCAAGACTTTGCATCGTGAAAAAAGCTATATTCAAGCGTTATTGCGAGAGAATAAACCGACCAAACGCGTGTTCCAGCGCAAGCTGCTGTTGTTCATCGATGCCAACCGGCATGAGGTCATTAATTATATGGATAACAAGCCATTGCTCAGTATGTTCGACGAGTTTCAGGTGCAAGGAGATATTACCGTAAGTAAAGACGAAGCCTATGCCAAGCTCACGGAATTCATCGAATTAACGCCCGTCTATGTGTATGATCCAGGACAGAAGAAGTATGTGTTGTGCGGGAAATTAGACTGTCAGTACGCTGTGAACGCAACCAGTGGAGAGGTCGTGGCATTGGGGAGTTTGTAGAAATCAATCGAGGCGCTGGTCCATAATTAAAGCTGTCAAATTCATCGCTTGTGTGAAAGAAGTCGAATACTACGACGGCTCCAAGTGGGAGAATGAGTACTATCAATATTCAATACAATAATAGAAGGGTTCGAGAATCCGGGAAGACTCTCGAACCTTTTCAATAATCATATTTATTCGTTAACATAATCTTTTAGATGATGTTTTAGAGCTTCTGCTTCTCAGCTTAACTTTGATGATATTCTTTTTTCTATTAGATGTATTAATCCTTTTTAGATTTGATTCTTCCAAGCGCAATCCATTGATTTGCCAATTCCCACCCCAAATATTTGTTTTCTTTTTTAGGTATGATCAAAATGCAATCTATACTGACCACATTTTGGACATTGGAATAAATACAATCCTAACAATCCTATATCATCTCCTATTTTGTTTAAAGATAAACCGTAATTCTCCTCTAAGCGTCTAATTTCATCTTTTAAATCCTCTTTCATGCCATGCAGTTCATTTTTATTCAAATATCCAATAAAAATACAATATTCATCGCAATGACTTAACCACTGTGGCTCTTGCCACGCTACGTAACCAGGTGTACGGAAGATTAATTCTTCTAAACTTTCATCATCAATACGCTCAACTTTATCATAATCAACAAAATACATATACTCATTTGTATCATCATTGAACGTAACCGACAGCAGCCATTAGCCTATTAAACCTTAAGCAGGTAGAATTTATTCCAATAAATTATTCCCCTCGTTCATCCTCTTCATCTTCAATTAGTCCCATAAAAAATTCTGAAAAGGTGTTCCATGTTTGAGATGGTGTAACAAAGGACAAGTTCTGAAGTCCTTCTACATCGGTGGCGTCACACCATATAACAGATGGCGTGTTTTCCGTATCTATAACAATAATGCTTTGTGGTGGTTCTGCTATTACAATAAAGCGAGAAGGCAATTTAATAGTAGTTCTAAGTCTGAGTGTCTCATCTAAAATATTTGGATTGAAATTGTCATATGCAAAAACACTAATACCCCCAAGCAGCCCTCCACTGTAGAAGGAAGCTATCTGCCGTTCTATCTGTTCATGGTGGCTGTCATGGTATGGATCGCGTTAAGCTGAGCGCAGACTCTCGGACAGCAGAGCTATCTGATGCAATGCCCCCTGATACCACAGACATCCAGCGGTGTTGTGAATAGGGTAATGGAGTGAGGGGCGAACATGCTTTGCTGCATTCTCCCATTGGGTCAGAATCGAGGGCTCTCCAGCCGAGTCTTTCGACGGTACTCTCCCCTCTAATCAGAATCCGTTTTGACCATTGGCAAGATATATAAAAGCATATAAAAAAGACCCAAGATGAACTCAGGTCTTTAACATATACTGCCAACTTACATCCTCTGCCTGTTCCCATTTGAGATCGTTCACCTCAACAAACCGGGCCGTACGGAATGATAATAGTCCTATCTCCTTATAACTGTGAAAATTAGTCACTATTACTAATAATTAAATAATTCCAATTAATGTGGCTATTACTACGAGGATGATGCTAATTCCCCATATCCAGAAAAGAGAGTAGCGGATATGACGTCCCATTTCCAGTCCAGCTAAACCTAACGCAAGCCAAAGAGCTGGTGAAAGCGGGCTCACGAACGTGCCGACGATATTACCGATAACCATGGCATACGCCGTGGATAACGAAGCGACTCCAAAGCTAGAAGCAATCTGATCGACCACGGGCAGCAGCGCAAAGTAGTACGCATCCGTGCTTAATATTAAATCAAACGGCACACCCAACAAACCGACGATAATATGCAGATAAGGAGCAATGGTTCCCGGAAGCACCTTAACGGCGTCATTGGCAATTGCATTGAGCATTCCGGTCCCGTTTAGTATTCCTAAAAATAAGCCGGCTGCAAGAATGATTGACGCCATGGTAAGAGCATTGGGCGCATGCGCGCGCAATCTCTCCATCTGATCATTTACTTTGAAGAAGTTAAGCGGCAACGCAATACTTACCCCAATCATGAAAGCCAAGCCTGCCGGGATGATTCCGGCCACAAGCACGCCGACTACCGTTAAGGCCAGGCAAGCATTGACCCAAAGCAATTTAGGACGAGCCAGGCCATTCGCCTGCTCGGTCTTGACGGAAGCTTCCTGCGCTACCGCTGTCGCTTCAAGAGATGCCGCAACCTCTAACGAACCATAATTTCGGATGATTCTTCTCTTCTCCCTTATGCCTAGAAGAACGGCTAAAGCAATCATGAGAATCATGCCGATGATTTGGATAGGAATAAGCGGCTTCCATAATTCCGTGACATCCGTTTCCAAGACGGTAGCTGTTCGTCCTAAAGGACCAGCCCACGGAATCATATTCATGATACTTGCGCTTCCCCCAACTAATAGGAGCAACAAATAGGGATTCATTTTTAAACGCTTATAAACGGGTAAAAGCGCAGGAATGGTAATTAAAAAGGTCGAAGCGCCCGATCCGTCTAAATGGGCAATCGCTGCCACCACGACGGTTCCGACACTAACGGTGATCACGCTTCCGCGTGAAAAAGCGACCATTTTATTAATTAATGGATCAAAAAGTCCAACGTCCTGCATAATGCCAAAAAAGATAATCGCAAAAATAAACATAATCGCAACATTGATGACAGAGCTTACGCCATTTCCAAAAAAGCTGCCAATTTCCACGAAACTATAACCCGCTATTAATGCGCCTAGAATCGGTGGTATAACCATGGCAACAATCGGAATCACTTTTCCGCTGATAAGCAATGTGACAATAATTAAAATCGTAATCAGACCAATCAAACTAAGACTCAACATGATATCCCCTTTCCGTGATAGCCGCGTTTCACACGTAACCTCATTCCACATCGGATGAATGCGTTTACAATTCAATGTAAAACCATAATCCTTTTTAGATTAGTATGAAATTTATCACAGATGAAGTGGAGGATATATATTGTGAACATAAAAACAATATTACTCATTTTAATGATTTTGTTCATAAGTTTCACAGATGATATATCTTCGTTCCGGCCTTCCTACCGTGCCATAGATGAGCTTCGTTTTTACCATTTTAAGAGAAACTAAATATTCTAAATAACGCCGCGCAGTAGAACGGCTAATGCCTAGCTCGGAGCTTAATTCAACAGCCGTAATTCCATCCATTTCTGTTGTTGTGAATACGCGATGAATCTTGTCTAAAGTAAGAGAGTCAATTCCTTTAGGAAGAGCTGCATCAACCCTTGCGGAAGAATCAGGAACACGGTGAAAGCCAAACAAAGCATCGATATCGCCTTGTTCCATTTCCTTTTTGGAGTGCAGGATGCTCCAGTACTCTTTATATTTTAATAATGTTTGACTAAAGCGCTCCTCACCTACAGGCTTAACGATATAATCAAACACGCCGCCGCGAAGAGCTTCCTGAATGGACTTTACTTCCTTTTCAGCAGTGACGATGATGATGTCGGCTTCATGGTAAGAATGACGAATCTTCCAGAAGAGATCCATCCCTTCCACATCGGGTATATATAAATCCAATAAAAAGATATCCGGAATCGTTTCACTGTTTTCAAGATAATCTAACGCTTCTCTTCTGCTCTTGGCTATGTATTGAACGGCAAAGCCGGCTGTTTTTTCAACATATTGACGATGAATGTCAGCGACTCTAAAATCATCCTCGATAATAAGCACCGAAAATAGGTCCTTCACAGCGATCCCCTTCCGTCCTTTGGTATGATGATCATAAAACAAGCTCCTCCGAGCTCCCCTTCCCCTTCTTCTAACAATATCTCGCCACCAACGCCATTCAGCATCAGCTTCGTAAGAGCCAGGCCTGTTCCTCTATGGCTGCCCTTCTTCGTTGAAAATCCTTGTTCAAAGATGCGAGTGAACTTCTTTTCAGCCACCCCCGAGCCCGAATCTTCAATTTCAAAAATACAATCGTCCCCAATATCAGTAAAAAAGATGGAAACCTTGCGCTGACCGCCTTCCTTTTGTTTTACCGATTCCAATGCATTTTCGATCACGTTGCCCAGCGCGGTTAACAGCGCATCCTGTTTCCCCTCTGAAAATGGATAATCGAACCGGCTGTCTGGATGAATGACCATAGAAATGCCAAGCTCATTGGCTTGGTTGAACTTCCCTTGAAATAAGGCCTGAATCATAGGGTCAGCTACTTTCTCCGATAAAAACGTTAGCCTGTCTTGCTGGATATTGCTTTCTTTCTTTATAAAATCGATCGCCTCATTTTTTCGATTGTTTTGCACAAGCCCAAGTATGATATGCAGCTTATTGGAGTACTCATGCGTTTGTGCCCGCTGCGCATTCGCATATTGTTTAATTCGTGAAAGCTCCTCTGTCACGGTTTCCAGCTCTGTTTTTTTACGGAAAGTATAGACGATCCCCGTGGATGCATCTTCACTTAAAATGGGTGTCTGGTTGACAAGAACGACAGCTTCGCCAAGCACCATTTCCCGGTTAACCAATCGACTTCTATGTTTTACATGCGCATCAATATTTAGTGAAGGAACAATCTCATTAATGGATGCGCCCACATAATTCATTTGTTTCTGCCCCATTTGTGTGAACAGAATGTCTTTGGCCGCTTTATTTATCGCCGTAATCGCCCCATGATTATCCACTGCGATAATTCCTTCATGCGTAGACTGCAAAATCGCTTCCTTCTGAAGATACAAATGAGAAATCTCCTCAGGCTCCATATTATGCAATAATCTTTTGATATAATAAGCAATAAAGATAGCTCCGGAAATGCCAAATAGAATAATCATACTTAAAGTTAACCAGAGTGATTTGCTTTGGTCCGCAACGATTCGATGTACATCATTATTGAGAAAACCGACAGACACGATCCCCACGATCTTCCCTTCCGAGAAAATGGGCACCTTCCCCCGAATCGATAACCCCAGCGTTCCTTCCTTCTTTGATACATAGGACTCGCCATGAAGCAAGGCCCTGTCATTATCACTCCCTACCATTTTCGCTCCGATAATGTTCGAATTGGGATGGGATTGTCTAATTTCGTCTGTATCCCCAACAACAATAAATTCAGCTCCTGACTCCTGCTGGATCGGCTGAACAATAGCTTGAATCACTGCAGAAGGCTCTTCCAATTGAAAAGCTTCTCTAATTTCCGGTATATTCGCGACACTATGTGCAAGACTTAAGGCTCTTTTTCCTGTTTGATCCTCCGCCATATTCAATATAAAACGTTCTAGAAATACAGCAAAAATAAAGCATATTCCAATAATCAAAAAACTGATGAGCAAGATCATCTTCAGTCTTAAATTACATTTTATATTAGAAAACCGCTTCATGTTTTATACTCCTAAAAGTTGAAATAATTATTTTTTAGCTATGGTTAAATAATCCTATTATATCATTGTCCTATTTTAGTAAAAACCGGATGTAGATGAAATTTGGAACCCTGCATCATTCTACATGAATCCTCTTTGGTCTTCGTGATTGTTCAGACAAGTGAAGGCAATCCAGATCGGTTATAATAATTACCGGAGTAATATTTGTAAAGTACGGCGATTCCTTAGGATTCTAATAGTTGTGGAGGTCTATAAATGGAACAAAAAGTAAAACATCCATGGAATTTATGCGAAATGGACGCCATTAAATTACAACAAGAATTATCTTTGAAAGTTATAAAAGAAGACAAAATCACTGAAATCAAGTATGTTGCTGGAGTAGACGTTGCGTATAGCGAACATAGTGATAAATTAATTGCCGCAATAGTTATTTTGGAAGCAAGTTCATTACGTTTAATGGAATCAATAGTAGTCGAAGACACTGTAGATTTCCCTTATATCCCCGGATTATTTTCCTTCAGGGAGTTACCTCCTATAATGAAAGCACTTAAGCAAATAAAGCTCCTTCCTCAGCTAATCGTCTGCGATGGTCAGGGAATTGCTCACCCCAGACGATTTGGATTAGCGAGTCACTTAGGGGTTCTGCTCGACATTCCTACAATAGGATGTGGAAAAACTAAGTTATTAGGAGAGTTCAAAGACCCCGATCTAAAAAGAGGGGCTCATTCACCATTAGTTGACAATTGTGAGGTTATTGGGAGTGTACTAAGAACTCAGGACAACATTAAACCTATTTTCGTGTCGATTGGTCATCGTGTTTCCTCAAAAACAGCCTGTGAATGGATTTTAAAACTCTCGCCTCGCTATCGTTTACCGGAAACTACACGTCAAGCTGATCAACTTGTTAATAAGGTTTTATCTAACATTCAAAATGATCCAAAATAAAATGAAGGGCGATTTACCGCCCTTCGAAGCTTCGTCTACACGCAAAGAAGGCTTACCCCTACTCAACTTCAAGTGGAATAAGCCTTCTAAGTTTATCAAGCGTGTAACCTATAACGTGTCAATGACGTTGAGCGCTTGCAATTACAGTCTACGATTTATTCAATTTCGTGTAGGAATGGGCCCTGATTGAGCCTTGCTAACAACATTCATGACCATCTCTGCAGCTCGCTCATATCCGCCAGCTTGGCGCAGAGATTCACCGATGGCGCGGGCATGCTGCTTGTAGGACGATTGATTCAATACTTCCAAGAGCGCATTTCTCAACACGGCTGGCGCAAGCTCGTTCTTATCCACGATAACACCTGCCCCAAGCTCCTGTACTTGCTGTGCCACCATAGGCTGATCGGATGTTAATGGAATCATGACTAGCGGAACATCGTAATATAGTGCTTCGCTTGTACTGTTCATGCCGGCATGAGTAATAAAGGCATCAACCTGCTGAAGCACTTCCAACTGCGGAAAGTATGGCTTCACGATGAAGTTGTCCGGAATATGCTCTGCGAGCGGCTCCATATCCGTGCCTTTGCCAGAGGATAGAATAAACTGAATCGGTTCATCACGAAAAGCCTCGAAGCAAAGCTTATAGAAGTTAATGTCTTTGTTTAAAATGCTTCCCATCGAAATATAGACGGTATGTGCATAGGGAAGCTGATGTCGATCCAACGAAAAATCGGGTGCATCTGTGCGAGGTACGATGGAGGAACCTGTGAATATATAGCTATCGTCCAGCTCCTCCACCTGTGGTTGAAAATAACGGCTTGTATGCACGATCTTTAATCGTCCATAAGCTTTGACAATATCATGAATGGCAGGTACGGACAGTTGGTAACGGTCAGCTAATTGCCGCGCTGTGTTCATCGTTGACTCATAGATGGATTGTATCTCTCCATCATCCAACCCATCCACGTCATGTTCAGATCCAAGCGGCTTCACGAAAACAAATGAGGAGATGGAGCATACTGCGGGGATGCCGAGCCTCTCCGCGATCATTTTACCGCCCCAGCCTAATAAGTAATCATAAATCAAATAGTCGTACGAATTCTGTTCGGTCAGCGCGAGAACCTCCGGAATGACGGGCTCGATAAAGCCGCGCATCACCATATGGATAAATTGATAGGGATGTCTATATACAATTGGCTTTAATACAGGATCATCCGCGAATGATCCTCTGGCGTAAGTGTAAGTCAAGACTTTCGCTCCAGTTGCTTCAATCCGTTTGCGATATTCTTCCGTGCATACATAAGTGACTTCTTCGCCGCATTTCACCAACTGTTGAACCAATCCCAACGATGGATTGACATGTCCTTCAGCAGGAGTGATGACAACCAATACACGTGCCAAATTCTCCACCTCCGATAATGGAAATCTACATGACATATTTTCTACAAGGAAGCTTGTGCATTTGAACTTCCTGTTTGATTAAGAGATGACTGTGGAACGTCGCGAGCCTCCGTTGCAATGCGGAGAGAAGCGAGCAAGCTCAGAATGACGAAGCATAGCTGGAGAGACAATACCAGCATGACTCCGGTGAAGATCCCCCATTGGAAACTTAACGCGAGTGCTATTCCTACCCAATCGGATATTCTGCCTAACCCGTTCAGCGGCATGCCTGTTCCAACAGCGAGCAGTATGGCGTATATTTCTTTGTGACTGTCTTGTAAAGCGGATGTCTTAGGTGCGGGTATGTTGCGAAAGGAAGGGAGTGTCATGCTTAGCGCGAGCGCGATTAACGAAAGCACAATCCAGAACACCAATCCCAGGATATCAAATGATGCCGATGGTCAACGCTCGGTACTGGGGATGGAAAATCCCTATCTCTTCTGTGCTTATTTCTTTTACACCTCCTGGGATTAGTAGTTGTTTAAACAATACTCGTCATAGCAACTATTTGTTTGAAAAAGAGACATAGCCTAAGTATCACGGTACTACTCAATAGCATGTCCCTTTCCTTGATCAAAACAGTTGCTATGACTATTATATTCATGACCACTATTTATGTCAATACCTGTAAAACAACAAACTTCACCAATTTTCTTGCCGCTTGATCCACAGGTTGCCTTCCATGTTGAAATGTTCGCCGAGCGCTGTCCTTTTGATCGTGTTTTACGGAGCGGATAGATACGGTTTGCGGCTGTAAAGCTCCTACTTTTTTTCCGTTGACTGCATCGTATATCAGAGTGGCCTCCGTCAAGGATGACGATTTCCGCTTTGCGCAGGATTTAATACCCATGTCTTGCCTTTATAACGATTGATTGGATACCAGCTCAGTCCCCCGTCGTCTACTTGTTCACTGATGATGGGCGCAGTTTGAGCTGCCAAGGCCTCGACCGTCATACACGAAGCGGCTGGTGACGCTATTCTCGCGCAGGCCGCTGCGGGAAACCCTCGGGGTCGTACTCATGGTGAATATGGCTGCCATCCGGTTTCTCCACCTTGGCGGTCCGATTGAACGCCTCATAGGAATAGGTGACGGTGCTGCTGCTGTCGGTCTGTTTTGTCATGTAAGACTTAAAAGCTGATTGTGCCAATGCCCCTCTATCTTTTTGCCTTTCAGACGATTCTCAATGCAGACAACTTTAGCGATCTATGTAGTATTTGATGCACTAGTCGTTTATGACAGCCTAAATTGAACCATGTTAATCATTGTCTTCCTCGTCTTCTTTTCTTTCCACCTCAAAAGTCTCCATCCAGTATTTAGCCCTATATGCAATTTTTTCGTTAGATGAATCTACCAAAGTAGAAATAAAATCTTCTGCATTTTCATCATTCCATACAATCGTCTCAAAATATTTTTCAATAACCGATGCAGACCAAGCTTGATTAATATGTTCCGCTAGTTTTTTTAATTCGGGTAAAGCAAGTTCAGAAATGGTTTCAGGCATATATTGTATAACGTCTAAAGCCCAATAATGAGGTGCTGTAGGATTTGGTTCGTTCAATATCTTCAAAAGATAATCTATATATTTTGAAGACGGATGATAGAGTATTGAGCCTATCCATTCAGGAGCATTATTCCACTGTTTTGTTTTAAGATTTTCTTTAATATACGAGATAATATCTTGCTCAACATCATCATGTTTTAATGCACGGACTTGTTCCCCAAAAAATTTTCGTGCTTTTTGTCCTTCTCCACGTACTACTGTTTGCATCATTTCGTTATACATTCTCACTAAATCTCCAAGAGAACTTTTACTTTGCATTATTTCTCCCTCCATGAAACTCTTTGCTTATTGAAGAACTCAAGACCTTTTTCACTTGATCCCAAACCTAAACTTAAAACGTCACCTCTCTCAAATTTAACTTCAACGAGACCGTCTTTGTGTACAGGTAAATGAGAATAGTCTGGATGATTTCGAGTAGATTCATGAGTTCCACCAAATTGATTGATCAATGTATCTTTTGTACCCGGTTCAACTTCAAACTCAACAAAACGAGTGTAGTTTCTCGATTTTTGTGACTTGCGTTTAGAAAGATCTCCCGAACCATAGTGTGGATCATCAGTAATTTTGAGTTCACTTTTTCCTTCAACTCGTTTGGTCAGAATCCCGTCGTTCTTCTCTAACTTAATGAATTCTTTTTCAGACATAACCCGATAAAACTTTTCGGTTTTCTGGTCAGCTTGTTGTGTACCCTCAAAAGGCCCTTCCTTCTTGCCGCCGCCACCGCATCCAACAGACTGGCTGCTATACCCGCTCGGGTCCACGTAATTAATCGGGTTGTTCCCGACATACGCATACAGATTCAGACCGTCGCCGCGGTAT